>JAAXZI010000078.1 GCA_012719955.1 Phycisphaerae bacterium
CTGTACCGGCCGTCGGAGGCCCTGAACGGCCGGTACAGAGCCCGGCCGCTACACCAGGAAGTTACCGCGATTCCACCATTTCCGGGGACACCACGCTCAGCCGGGCGGTGCCGGCCGGCCGGGTGGTCGGCCCAAGCGCCCGCACCGGCGGCTTCTCGGGGATCAGATCAAACGGCGGCTGCTCGGCGTCCAGGATGATCGTGGCCCGCTCCTTGAGAATCTTGCCCAGGTTTTCCAGCTTGAGCAGGAAGATGGCCAGGGCCTCGTCCTGGTTGAAAACCTTGTTAGCAGCAACGGCAGCGGCCTGGCCCTCGGCCACAATCTGGGCGGCCTTCAGATCCGCGAAGGAGAGAATCGTGTTCGCGATGCTCTCCGCTTCCTTCTTGATCCGCTCGGCCTCGGACTGACCCTCGCTGGTGTACTGGTCGGCCTGGGCCTGGCGTTCCTTGCGCATGGCATCGAACACCTTTTCGGTGACCTGGCTGGGCAGCGCCAGCTTGTCGATCCGAATCGCCTCCACGCGGATGCCATACAGCTTCTTGGCCGGCTCCTGCACCTTGGCCAGCAGTTCCTTCTCGATCTGGTCGAAGCGCAGTTCGTCGGGATTGACGGAGACCAGTTGGCTGAACGCGTAGTTGCTCAGAACCGCTTTCTGATCGTTGCGCACACGCTGCCGGAGGTTCTCCTCGGCGGTCTCCATGTCCCGGCAGATCCTGTTGAACTCGAACGGATCATCGATGCGCCATCCGACTGACGTGGAGACGATGACCGTCTTCTTATCCGCCGTGGAGGTCTCCTCGCCGGTGATCGGCGTGATCTGTACGCGGTTGTCGTACAGATCGACCTTCTGAATGGGCCAGGGCCACTTCCACTTGAGGCCGGGCTCGCGGACCACACTCTCAGGCGTGGCCTTGTCGAAGGTTTTCACCACCGCCACCTGGGTGGACCGGACCTGGTACGTGACCATGTAGAGCCCGAGGATCACGACCAGCAGGACGCCGGCGATCATCGAGGGCAGGCTGCGTTTCATAGGCTCGTTCACTCCGTCAAGTCAGACAACCAAAAGCGTCTTGTTTCCGTTCCACGTCGCGGCCGACCGGATACCCGGCCGTGAAGCCTGGCAGGCCAGCCGTCAATTCTCCGTAGCGACCGGCCTCCATACCGGCCATCAATTCCCTGTAGCGGCCGGGCTCTGTACCGGCCGTTCACTCTCTAACGACCGGGCTCCGTACCAGCCGTCATTTCTCTGTAACGGCCCAGCTCTACACCGGCCGTTCACTCTTCTCTGCAACGGCCCGGCTCCATACCGGCCGTCCGGTTCTCACCGTTCCGCGCCCGGCAGGTACGCCGACCGCGACCTCCCCTTGCACCCTTTCGCACTCTCTCCCCTTCACACTTTCCCCACCTTCACATCCTCTCCCCCTCACACTTTCTCACCTTCGCACTTTCCCACCTTCACACTCTCTCACGTTCATCACGTAAGGCCCCTCACGGCTTCTTCTCATCCGTGGCGATGTCCAGCGGCGCACTCAGCGGATCCTGGAGGTTAATCTGGAACATCGGCAGCTCGTAATGTCCCTGCGAGGCGATGATGTACTTGCGGGCCTGGTCCATCGACGCGACCAGCGTCTCCAGGTACTTGCGCATCTTGAACACGGTGGGGGCCACCTTCATGGTGGCAATGTCCTGCTCGAAGGCCACCGCCTTCGCGCCGGCCTCATTCTCAAGCTGCCACCGCCGGGCCCGGGCCTCGGCCAGGCGCACCGCCGCCTGTCCGCCGATCGGATGGATCCACTCCTCCGCCTTTCCAAAGAACAGAGCGTGGACCTTGTCCCGGGCGGCGACGCGCTGCGCCTCGGTGGCCGTCGGGTTATGTTCGAGTTCGTTCATGGTGGTGATGGCCTCGGCCAGCATTCGGGCCTTTTGCACGTCCCCGGTCACCTCGGTCAGCTTCTTGTTGGCCTCGGCCCGGGCGCTGTTGATGGACGCGATTTTCTCGTGCTCCGCGCCGATCACCTTCTGGAAGTCCTCGGCCAGCTCCTGCGGCGGGTGCGCGCCCTGCAGACCGAAGAACTTGATCTCCACTCCCAGGTTGACGTTGGGATCATCGACTGACTTCTGAATCGCCTCCCAGATGGCCTTTTCGATCCGCTCCCGGTCGGTACCCATCAGCCCCATGACGTCGGCGCTGGCGCAATGCCGCACAATCTCACGATTGGCGATGGCCTCCAGCATCTTCTCGGGCTCTTCGTACCGCGTGAGCCAGGCCCAGGCATCCTCGACCTTGTACTGGATCACGCCGGCCACACGCAGAATGCTGACCGGCACGGCCTTGGCCTCCCGCTGGTCCGCCGGCCGGGTCTGGGCGACGGCGAGGCCGCCCAGGGGCGAAGAGGTGTCCGCAGCGGGCTGGGTGTCGGCGTCCTTCTGGCTCCGGTCGAAGTGCTGGACCAGCTCCGGCGTAGCCAGCAGCACCAGCAGGTGTGGCTCCTGGGAGTGCTCGTTGGTCCAGAGGATGAGTTCGTCCTTGTCCTCCTTTTTCGCATCGGCCGCTTTCTTCTCGTCGATACCGATCTTCAACTCATGAATCTGATCCACGGCCACCTTGTGGGCCACGTCGATCGGCCAGGGCCACTTGAGGTGCAGGCCGGGTCCCAGCGTGTCGACGACTTCTTTGCCGTCGACCATGCTGACGTATTTGGGCTTGCCAAAATGCTCAATCACGGCCTGCTCGCCGGTGTCCACGAAGACCAGGCAGCTCGCCGCGAACAGCGTCGCCACGGCAAAACCGATCAGCGGCACCACCGAGCGCTGCAGCAACTGGTAGAACCAGGTGGAGGACACGTCGAAGCCGAACTGGTAGTTGATGGCTTCCGCGATGGAGCGGGCAATTCCGCCCGGCTCGCTGAACAGGCCCAGGAACCGGCTGTCAAAGGACGGACGCGGCTCCTCGCCGGGGCTGCGCGGCCGGTAGAAATCGAGCACGAAGTTGAGGGCGAATTCCGCCGTCAGAACCATCAGCAGAATCCGCAAGATGAGAGCTAACACGCGCTCGGGCACGGGGTTACCGGCGGCCACGAGCACGGACAGGACCGCGGCAACGGCCACCAGGGAGAGCGTGACGCCCATGAGATAGCTGGAGCCGGCCCGCAGCATCTGCCATTCGCGATGCCGGGCCATGCCCACGACGTAACGGGAGAGCAGGAAGGTCAGGAAAGCCGCACCGCCAATAAAGGCGACAAGCAGGCTCCCGTTTTGTAAGTTCTGAATTTCCGGCCAGTTGGACGAGCGGAAGGGCTCGCGCCAGCTCCACGCCCACCCCAACAGCCCGCTGGCCAGCAGGGCCCCCAGGGCCAGGACCGTGAAGATGGGCAGGATCCAGCGATACATCCAATGGAGCCGTCGCCGCGCCAGCAGCAGACGTTCTCCCTGGGTATCGAAAAGGGCCTCGCCGCCGAGGCCGCGCTCGCGTTCCCGGCGGAGCTGCTCCGTCTCGAAGTCCTCATCCTGGACCAGTTTGCGCTGATGGTAGACCAGCAGCAACGCCGTCCAGATCAGGATGCCCGCCCCACTGAGGCGAAGCACCGCCATGATGGACTGCGACTGGCTGTAGGACCACAGGATGATGAGAAACACAGTCAGCAGGACTTGGAAAACCAGCCCTGCTAAAGCCACATTTCGCGCTCTGCGTTCAGGCTTCTCGATGATCATGATGTACGGTTTCTCTCGTTTCCTATCTGCTGCCCCCCGCCAAGGGGCGACACGCTACGCTCAGGGAAGCCCCGGCCGGCATCGCTGATCGGGGTTTTTCGATCGAAGTTTGTCGAAGTTGCACGACCGGTAGACGACCGGGCGGCGTAATTTACAATAAGCTCTGCCCGCTGCCAAGCCGCGGAGCACTGGTCACCCCCGGACGCCGGATGTGCCCGGGGTTGCGTAAGTCACTTACTCGACAAGAGCTAGAATCATACGCCATGATGACTAAACTCTGGGGCATCGTTGTTAACAGCTTCACCGAAACCATTCGCCAGCCCATCTACTTCTTTCTCGTGCTCCTGACCATCGGGGTGCTGGCCTTGAACGTTTCGCTGGCCATGTACACGTTGGAGGTGGACAGCAGCAACCCCAACTTGGCCGGCGACACCAAGATGCTCAAAGACCTCCAGCTTTCTACGTTGCTGCTGTCGGGTTTGTTTTTAGCGGCATTCAGTGCGGCGGGGATTCTCTCCCGGGAAATCGAAAATAAGACCGTGCTGACGGTGGTGAGCAAGCCGGTGGGCCGGCCTTTGTTCCTGTTTGGCAAGTTCGCGGGGTTGATGGGAGCCATTGCCCTGGCCTTCTATATCTGCGGCATTGTGTTCCTGCTGACCATCCGGCACAAGGTTCTGGAGCGGGCCAGCATGGATCTGGACATGCCGGTGATCATTTCGGGGGTCTCGGCCCTGGCCATCAGCCTGTTTGTCGCCGCATTCTGTAACTATATGTATGACATGCACTTCGGCACGACCGTGATGGCCCTGCTGCTTCCCCTGATGACCATTGCATTGGCCATTGTGGCCCTGGTGGACCCCGAGTGGAAGATTCAACCGTTCGGCAAGGATTTCATTGACGGGCAATTGATTGGGGCGGCGGTTCTGGTTTTTGCGATGATCATGATCTTAACCGCGGTGGCCGTCGCGGCCTCCACGCGCTTCGGCCCGGTCATGACCTTGGCCATCTGCGGCGCTGTTCTGGTTATCGGACTGACAGCCGACAGCCTCTTCGGCCAGCATCGGACTTTCAGCAAGCTCGCCCAAGTCGCCTACTGGATTTCCCCTAACCTCGCTTTCCTGTGGATCTCCGACGCCCTGACCCAGGGCAGCCAAGTGACCTTGAAGTACGTGGGCATGGCCTTCGGCTACGCGATGTTGCTGGTGACGGCCTGGCTGCTGATCGGCGTGGCCCTCTTCCAGAAGCGCGAAGTCGGCTGACCGGCGGCCAGACGTCTCGCCCGCACTCGGAGGACGGACATCCCGCCCGCATTCGGAGGGCGGGCATCTTGCCCGCCTTGGCCAGCATTCAAGCAAAGTGACAGCGCGCCTTCCGCTCCCGCGTTCGGGAACGTGCACTTCCTCCCCTGCCTTGTCGCCCTTTGGCAAAGGCCCCCACCCGGGTGGCATATCCCCACGCCCGCACGCCGACAGGTGGACGTGTTGCCGCCAAACAACCTCAGGCAAGCTCAGCCGCGGCCATGAAACCGAGTAGTATTCGCAGAGTCGCAGGAGGCGGCGCGTGAGCATGGCACCCGGCAAAGGGGAAAATCGTTAATTCCTGGCGGTTCCCTCGATCAATGAAGCCTCTTTTCCTCTTCCGGCGCGGGGGAAAGTACGTCATACCGGCACGGAATTAAACGCGCGGGACACGGAGCACATCGAACGGATTGAGCACCGTAATCTCGGCGTAACGGGTGAAATGAGAGTCGTTGAAGCTCAGGAGCTTCGGAATCTGCCGCTCCACCATCAAAGCGACCAGGCGGGCGTCATGGACGGATTTACCCACTACACCATACCTGACGACAATATCTTTCCAGCGCCCAAGCAGCGAGATGGGCTCAGGTTCAAGGCCAAACTGGCGTTCGGCAGCTTCCACTTGGGTCATAGCCGCCGCGGGCGTAAGCCCCAAGCCGGGGTACGGGGCGTCCACCGAACGGGTACAAACGGCATACATCTCATACAGTGCCTGTGAGCAAGTCACGAACTGCTCGCGATCGCGCCTGCGGAGCAGCGCAATAGCATCCAGCGCCGGCTGTTGATGTGGATGGCCGATTTGAATGAGCCGCAGCAGGACGTTGGCATCCACCAGGATCATTCCGGCCCCTCATAGATGCCTTCACGGCTGTCATCCGCCGGGCGGGTAATCCGCACACCATTGCTGGCCATCTGACGGAGGGATTCGAGCCAATCGTCAGTTTCTGCCGCCGCGGGTGACTGGTCCAAAATGGTGATCTTGACCCGGTGGCCGCGAAACTCCGGCCGGGACACAAGCTCTTCCCAAGGACCTGTCACTTCGATAGGCATGCATAATCTCCAAGCACAATGATATCATAGCTGACATTGATTGGTGGACCAAACCGGGGGCGGGCAAGAGGTCCTTGCAAGCAACTCTTGTCACCCCGTTTGTCTCATGGCGTCCCCTGCTTCCGGTACCACCGCACCGCCCTCGGGACATACGCCCGCCACGTCGCCGGGGAAGAAAAAGGGACATCACTGACTCACCCTTTCCTTCCGCGGCCGTCCGGTGTTTCTCAGCGTAAACAGCAGCCCCAGGCGCCCACCGGTCCGCTCGACCCACGCTGGCGCCCCACGACCGGCCCCGATTCACGTTGGTCCGCAGCCGCCGGGTAACATGTCCACACGCCTGTACTCGGACGGGTGGGCATGTGGAAGTCAAACAGCGTCAGGCATACTCAGCCGCGGCCGCCAAACCGAGTGGTATTCACCAGGTCACAGGAGGCCGCGGCTGAGCATGGCACCCGGCCGGTCGGTCGGGAGCGAATGGAGTGTTTTTCTTCCGATTGCGGACGAACCTTCTCCGCGCCCGCGGGGGATTGCGTCAGTTACACCTGGTTAGCCCCGGGAGAAGCCGGTCTTCACGGCATGCTCTGCACCGGCAACTTCTTGGCCGCCAGGCCGAGCATGATCAGCGACACTCCCTGCAGCAGCATGTCGATGCCCACGAACAGCCCGATGACCCACAGTGCCGATGCGGGCCACTGCCGCCAGATCATGATGCCCAGCACGAGGGAGACAATGCCGTTGAACAGAATCCAGCCCCAGTGCGGGAAACGTTCGGAGACGGCCGTCACGATCCGGAAGATGCCGCTGATGATCAGGAACATCGCGATAAGCAAGGTCAGCGTGAGCATCGCGATGCCCGGGTTGGCCACGATCATGAACCCGATGACCACGTAAACGACGCCGATCAGCAGGTCCATGAAGAAGCCACGCCAGCTCCGGTGCCAAAGGCCGTGGACGACTTCCAGGATGCCGCCGATGATCAGGAGCCAGCCGAGGAAAACGCTCGTGACGAGCGTTGCCACCAGCGGCACACCCAGGGCCAGTAGTCCGAGGATCGCCAGCACGGCTCCCAGGATCACGAGCCAGAGCCAATCCCGCCGCAGGTCGCTTGAAAGAAACGGCTCTGCATGCGGTCGTATCGGAATTTCCGCCATGACAGTTACCTCCTGAATCTGATGAGATCTCAGTTACTATGCGTCTACTACGCGTCTCAAATTCCGGGTGTGACACTGTTTCTTGATAGAGCCGCCCGGAAGCTCCTGTTCTAATCAGGCTTGGCGGTCGGCCCGACCGGCGTGCCGGTGATGGTCGGTTCGCGCATGACTTCCGGCGGCTCCCAGGAGCCGTTGAGGAAAGCCTCCTTGGGCCAGTACATCCGCAGCATCAGGACGAACCTGCCGTCAGGCGCCGGCAGCCAGTTGGACTCTTTGTCCTGGCCCGGGTTGTCCTTCTGGATGTACATGACGATCGAGCCGTCGGGGTTGGCTTTGAGATCATCCCGCTGGCTGAGCGTGTAGCGGTTCAGCGGGTTCTCCACGAAGAAGAACTGGTCGTTGTACATGGTCAGCGACCAGAAGCCGTTGACCGGCGGCAGATCGTCCTTGCTGGCAAAACGCCAGACGTAGCGGTTGGCGGAGGCATCCAGGGGCTTGCCTTCGGAATCGACCGTGGCCGTCGGGTAGCAGGCGTCCTCGGCGAGATTGGCGCCCAGGCCGGCGAAGGCAATGGCCGAGCGGAACAGGTAGTCCGTGCCGTACTCGCCGGTCATGGTGATCTGCCAGCCGTTGACCCGCTTGCCCACCCGCGGGATCTCGGCCTGGATCTTCTCGAGGCCGGCCCGACAGCCGTCTTCCATTGCCTTGGCCACCGCCGGGTCGAGCTTGCCGACGTCAAACTCCCGGCCGGGGACAATGCCGAGCCGGGCCAGCTTCTCGACCATGGGGGCATCCGCTTGGGCCGGCGGGTTGTCCTTCATCAGCATGGCCAGTTTGCTGAAGAAGGCCTTGGCGTCCATCCGGTTCACCTGCTCGCGCGGCGGCGTCTTCATGTCGATGCTCGGATCGACCTTGCCCTCCGGCGCCTGGTATTCCTTGCCCCACGCGCTCAGCGGAGTGAGGGCCAGCTTGTCCTGGAGCGCCCACACGGTCTTGTAGTCTTCCGGCGTGCCGGAGCTGTAAATCCGGCCAATGATCCAGACCATGTTGGTCGGTGACTTGAACTCCTTGACCCCCTCGGGCAGCTTGCCCGTCCAGCCGGGGCCGGTGATGGCGAAGTCCCCCTGCTTGACGCCCGTGCGCTTACCCGGGGAGGCGAACACGTTGGTCCAGCCGTCCAGCACCGGCATGAGGTAATACCGGTCGCCCATGTCCGGGATGTGCAGAACGTACGGCTCCTTGCTCAGGTCGAGCCAGGCCGCTGAATAAAGGGTGTCGGCGTTCGGAGCGGTTACGTCTCTGAAGGAGGCCTTCGGATATTCTCTCAGGTTGACGAACTGGCCCATCGGCGCGTGGTTGGCTTCCGGCTTCGCCGCATTGGTCATGACCCGCCGGGTGGTGTCCATGGTGATGAGCGGGTAGCCGTAGATGTAGGCCTGGGTCGCGAGGTCGCGGGCTTCTTCGGGGGAAAGCTTCTCCGAGGACGGCCCGACCGGCGTGCCGGTGATCCGAGGCTGCTCATCCAGAAGAGCCAGCGCCTCGGTGAAGCGCACGGTCACGTCGTCGCCCTTCTTCAGGGCCCCCAAATCGACGTCGGGGCCGACCTTGAAGGTTCTCGGTTTGCCGGCCACGCCCTCCAGGGTCAATGTCCGGTCAGTAGGATCGATGGTTTCGATCCTAGCGGTGATTTCGGCGGTATCAGCCATAACGACGCCCGGCCTGGCTCCCTTGGGCGCCAGGGCGACGACCGCGGCCTCGCCGGCACTGGGCGGGGCCTCGCTCTTTCGCACGAAGACGGCCACGGATTCGAGCAGCCGGGCGTTGATCCTGTCGCCGACCTGTATCTGATCGAGGTTGACCAAGTCCTTGCTGAGCTTGTAGGTCTTTGTCGTCCCGTCCGGAGCTTTCAGCGTCACCGTTCGGTGGTCACGGTCGATCGCCTCTACCGTTGCGCTGGTGGAGACGGCCGCCACGGCGATGCCCGCCGGTTCACCGCCCTGACCGCCGGCTTCGGCCTGCTCAGCCTTATCCTCTTTCTTGCAGGCCGCCCAAACCAGCAGACCTAAGGCCAGCGCCCCCACTGTTGCCCGTTTGAATCGTCCCAGTGTCATGATTCATCTCCTTGTGATAGCTAGAGATATCTGACCGAGGGGTCGGGCGAATGACTCTCCACTCACGCCGGCCGCGCCACCGGTCGAGTCACCATGAACCAAGGACACGCCGATGGCCATCGTGCCGTCAGCGAGTCGGGATGGTTTTCACCGTTTCTGGCTTCCGGCTTTCAGAACGGTTGGAGAAGAAGGGGCGCAGCTCATCCTTACGCCCACCCAGTTGGGGTTTCATCACCGCTGGTTGATTCGTTGATGCTATGCACCCGTCGCACCCGTGGTCCAGTCGAACTTTGCCGGCCGCGTGGTCGCCAAAGTGTGATTCACGAGCGGCCCCGGGTTAATGCGATACTGTTGCCGGGTGCTATTCCCACACGCCTGTACTCGCATGGATGGGCTGTTGAGGTGAAACAGCGTCGGGCATGCTCCGCCGCGGCGGCCAAAGCGAGCGGTATTCGCAGGGCCGCAGGCGGCCGCGTCCGGGCATGACACCCGGCATCCTGCTGGAGGATGCGCTCTCCTGGGTGCGGAATCGTCACTCGGCGCCAACGGCTTCCTCATACGCTCGCAACCAGGCCCAGTGCCCAAACCCCCGCTTCTCTGGCTGTTGAAGCTCGGCCGCGCTCAACGTGGGAATGACACGATAGGAAAATGTCAAGGTCTCGTTCACCTCGCGAATGAATCGGCGATATGGTGGCCAGTCTTCTTTTCGAAATCCCGGCATCATTACGACAAAGCCACTCTTATCGCCGGTCAAGGGTGGCAGGAATACGACAAAGCAACGGAACCGCTTCGGCCGGGTAAGTACCGCAACCGTGCCAACGGGCAGTTCAGGGTTCGACTCAAGTGATATCACAGCTTTCTGGACCACCGGATCGCTCAGTTTACCTCTGAGAATCGCTCGCATCTTATCCGCGTTAGGGCACAGCGCGTACTCGTACCCGAAAGACTGAAAAAGCGTTAACACCGCGGAGTGAATCATCTCCGCTCCAAGCGCCGATGGATTGTAAAACCTGAACGTGAGCTCTCCCTCAAATTTCCCGGCACTCCGACAAATGTATTCGAGAGCGCACTTCTCATGTGCTGGATTGGTTCGTCTCGCAATAACGCGAAAATGCCAGTTTGAGCCGGTCTTCGTCATCTCGACTCCGAGACTTGCTTCACCAAGCGACATTCGCGCGGGTAATGCCCTTTGTCCCGCCAACCAACGGTGATACGCCAGCGCATGGGCGTAGGCCGAATCAATCTTGCTTCCAAAGAAGTTGTTACACTCAGCACATGTCAGAACAACGTGCTTACCGCCCACAGACTTTGGCACAAAGTGGGCAAGTGAAACCCAGCCATTGGCGTCCTCCGGCTTTTTGAATTCAATAACTCGCTTGCACAATGGGCAGACGAAGTGATTCGAATACTCGGGGAAGTAAATGGCGAGGTTAGCAGAAAACATGCGGACCAAGCGCAGCCGGGTTTTTCGGCCCCCGGAGTTGGTTGTGTTCGCCATTGTTTTCGTATCGTCCATGTTGGTAACCCCTCCCCCCCAATGCCCACCTGAAGCACAGCGCTGTGAGTTGGAATTGTTCGTGCTCGTAACGCCCTAAATCCGCGGCACGCCGAGGACATCGAAAGGGTTCAGGGCCGTGATTTCCGCAAACGGCGCGAAGTCGGCGTGTCATACCCAGGCCGTTCGCGCTGATCGGCCGGCTGCATACCACGTACATCTCGTAGAGGCTCTGTGGACTGATCACGAAATGCTCGCCGTCGCGTACCCTCAGCAGCTCGATGGCGTCCAACGCCGGCTGGCGGTGCGGATGCCCCGGTTAGGCCATCCGCAGGAGGATGTTCGTATCAACGAGGATCATCGACCGTTCCGGAATAGATGCTCTCCTGGCTGTCATCCACCCAGTGGCTGACGGGCTCATGGCTATCGGCCCAGGCATGGAGCGACTTCAGCCAGGGGTCTTCTTCGCGTCTTTCGCCCTCGTCCAGAACAATGACCCTGACCTTCCGCCCGCGAAGATCTTCGCGCCCGGCCAGCTCCTCCCATTTGCCTTCGATCACCTCGGCCATCATGCACCTCGCTGACAACACTATATCGAACGGCAGAGGGGGCAGCCACCTGTTCGGAGGAAGAGGGCGCCCTGTCTCCCGCCAGCGGGCGGTTACCGTCCCGGGGAGAGGAGTTGCCGTTCCACCAATGATCCGGCTTCACGAGAACGGCCGGTACGGAGCCCGGCCGCTACGACAAACACGGGGGCAACGGAGCCTGGCGATTACAGCAGGCTCTTGCGGCGGAAGAAGTAGATCAGCCCGGCGCTGACGGCCACCATGGCCGCGATGACGATCCAGAAGCCGTACTCGTTCTCCGCGGAGGGCCAGAGCGTCTTGAAGTTCATTCCGTAGATGCCCGAGATGAGCGTCAGCGGCATCATCACCGTGGCGAACAGGGTCAGCGTCTTCATGGCCTCGTTGGTGCGCTGCGACAGGGCGGACATGTACACGTCGCGGGCGCCCATAACCTGCTCGCGGTACAGATCGAGCATTTCGGTGGTCCGCACGAGGTGATCCAGGACGTCACGGAAGTACGGGCGGATGTTCTTGCCGATGAAGGCATATTCGCCGCGGGCCAACTGCCCGACGGCCTCGCGCAACGGCGTGATGTACCGGCGCACCTGGAGCAACTCGCTCTTGAGCGAGGAAATCCTCTCCAGCAGGGCGGATTCGGGATCGTTGAGGGCGGCATCCTCCAGCCCGGTGACCTCCGCCTCCATGCGATCCAACAGCGGTTGGTAGCCGTCGATGACCCCGTCCACGATGGTGTGCAGCAGGTGGTCCATGCCCCGGCCGAGGATGTTTTCCGGATCCCGGCAGCAGCGCAGACGGACGTTCTGGATGGAATGCATGGGCAGGTGGTGGATGGTCACGATGAACTGCGGCGCACAGAAAATGGCCAGCTCGCGGGAGCCGACGAACACGTGCTCCTCGTTGAGCAGAGGGCCGTAGAGGACCATGAAGATGTGGCCGTCGTAGGGGTCGATGCGCGAGCGCTGCTCGCCGTGAAGACAGTCCTCGATGGCCAGGGGATGGAAGTTGAAGGCCTCTCCGAGCAGCATGAGCGTCCATTCGTCGGGGGCCTCCAGGTCCACCCACATGTTCGCCCCGTCGCGCAGCGCGCGGGCCGCTTCGATCATCGAATCGGTGGTCTCAAAGGTGCCGTCGGGCTGTCGTATGTGCGCGCAAAACACGGGGATATTCTACGGCTGCCTCATTGGGCGGGGAAGGGACGAGGGGCGAGGGA
>JAAXZI010000004.1 GCA_012719955.1 Phycisphaerae bacterium
GACCAGGTTCGCCAGGTGCCGGCCATCCCTGGCAAAACGGCACATGACGGGGCCTCCTGTTGGGCTTTTGGACACTCTAACATACGGGAGGCCCTATTTTTTCTGCAGTAAATTGTGAGACAGGCTGCACGGCTCAAGAGTTGTGGCACACAGGCGTCACAGGCCGTGTCTTGCCCCATCCGACCGGCCGCTTAGACGCAACCGGCACAGTTCCAGACCGGCCGTAAAACGCTTCGCAGCAGACCGGCGCGCCTCAAGCACGACCCCATCCCGATGGGGGTGATTCACCTATTTGGCTCGCACCGCTGAGGTTCTTCCCCTGTTTCGCCAATTGACGGGAACCGATTAGTCCGATAAGTATTGCACGCCTGTGCCTGACTGCCCGGATGGCGTCAGGGCCGGACTGTAACTGCTCGTAGTAATGAGGGGGCCAAGATGGCCACAGCACGGAAGCTGACCTTATCGGTATGCGCAATTCTGGGATCGGCCGTGACCGCCGCTGCCGCCGGCGCAGAGGGTGGCAGCGCCGTCCCGATCGAACGCCTTTCCGTTCGCCCAACTGCCTTCTCCAGGCTTCTTCAAATCCAGACCCATCCCGAGCAGACGCACCGTTCGCACGAGAACTGGGGCAGCGTGCTGACCGACATCGCCCGCCGCCTGCCGACCACCGGCACGTATCAGGACGCCTTTATCCGCTACACGCGCGAAGGCGACCTGGTAACTGCGGGGCACGAGTGGACGCACTTTCTAAATGCCTATCTCTCATCCCGTGCCGGAAGTGGCAAATCCGCCTTCTACATGCTGGAAGGCCGGTACGTCACGCTCACCATTCCCGATGGCTTGCGCGGCGTTGTTCCCCACGTTCCGCCGAGCCTGCGGGGCGTGCTCTACGATCTCTATCTGGTGCAGAACAGCGGCAACGCCCAAGTGGACCCTCTGTACCTGCTGGACGAGTGGACGGCCTACGCCAATGACGTCACCATCGCGGTCGATCAGCTCAATCGAGGCAAGCCGCTCAATCCGTTCAACCCCACGGCCATTCAGCCGGAGGCCGCCGGCAACGTGCTGGAGTTTATGTTCTATGGGTTCGCCCTGGGCATGGCGGTGAAGCAGTACGACCCCGCCTATTATCAGAGCTACGAAGGCAGACGGCTCCGCGACTTCATCGCGCTCACCGCGTACCGCTCGCTGGACATTCACGCCAAGGGCGTCCGGTGGCGCGAGATCAACCGGGGTGATTCGCGCAATACCACCCTTCTGAGCCATTTCAGGAACGCCGCGGATACAGCCGCCATGCGCGCCTGGGTGAAGAGCGACCTGGGCGAGGACCTGGCCCGCCGGCTCGGAATCGATACCTCAGCACCGACCGAGCGGCGCATGGCCCTGTCCCATCAAGGCCAGGCCCCAGGCCTGAACTGAAACAGGAGAACCCCCAGCGCGGGACTGGCCCGCAGGCTCAGGATTCAAGGTTCGGGGTTCAAGCTGCACAAAGGAGCACCCGTGAGCATGATTCGGAACCTGCTGATTGTGAATGCCGCCGTTGTGTTGGCCGCCACGCTCGTCGCCGGCGCGGCCGAGCCGGAACTGGTCAAGGCCAGGGATGGGTCGGGAGTCTACGGATACACCGACACGCCGATACAGCCGTGGTCGGGGTTCCACGTCCACGATCCCAATCGGCCGGCGCCCAGGCGGGTAAAGGTCAGCCCGGCCGTCGAGAAGGCCGCGCCGCCGCCGTCGGACGCGGTGGTGCTGTTTGACGGCAAGGATCTGGACAAGTGGCAAAAGAGCGACTGGAAAGTCGTGGACGGCCTGCTGGAGGCAGGCAACGGCGAGCTGACCACCCAGGAGAGCTTCGGCGATTGCCAGATCCACCTTGAATGGATGACGCCCGTAGACTTCAAAGGCCCGTGGTACAACCAGGGCAACAACGGGGTGAGCCTGTTCGGGATTTACGAGATCCAGATTTTCGATTCGTACAATGAGAAGATTTATCCCGATGGCATGGCCGGCGCGATCTACGGGCAGACGCCCCCGCTGGTGAATGCCTGCCTGCCGCCGGGAGTGTGGCAGAGCTTTGACATTCTGTTCACCGCGCCGGTGTTCGAGGGCGACAAGCTGGTCCGGCCGGCGCGCGTCACCGTGCTGCATAACGGGGTGGTCGTGCAGCACCACCAAGAGATCTACGGGGAAGCCGTCCACCGGGCCCTGCCGGCGTACAAGCAGAAGATCAGCAAAGGCCCGCTGGCCCTAAGCGGGCATGGATGCCCGGTGCGATTCCGGAACGTGTGGGTGCGGCCCTTGCCGTGAACGAAGGATAGGGAGCAGGAAAGATAGAGCGATGGGGACAAAGGATAACCCTTCCCCCTCTCGCCCTCTCACCTGTGGGGTCTGTGCGTATGCCCGGCCGCATGCGGTCGGCTGACCCGACCTGTGTCCACCTCCCGGGGGAGCAGACTACTGCTGGGGCAATGCCTGATCCGCGCCGGCGAGCAGGTCAGTGACGGCCGCCTCGATCAGCAGACTGAGGCTCTGACTGACAAAGGTGGTTCCGGTGTCGAGCAAGCTCTGCCGGATCTGATCGCCGCAGCTTGTGCCGGTGCTCAACAGGGCCGCGCCAGGGACCAGCAGGCCCCAGACGCGCATCCACCGGCGAATCCGTGATTGTCGTGTCATTAATCTGTTCCTCCAACTGGGGTATCCGCGACCGTTTTTTGCCCTTGACACTGGCACGACTTCTGCCTGTGATGTTGGGCAAAGTGGACACGCGGCGTTCCGTTTCAGGCTGACCGGTCTGAGGAGCCGCGATCCTCGACTGACTTTAATCCGTTGCTTTATTTGATAAGCTGGGCCTATAACCCGAAAGCATGACAACTGGATCTACACCTTCCTCATCCGACCCTCGAATGGGCGGTAACCGTAGATCCATCGGGAGATTAGAACCGCCCCGGCAACAGAAGTCCATCTGGTTCCAGCAACGGGCTTGTCCCTAATTAGAAAGGCTGCGGATAAACCCGCAGGAGATGTGTGTGATGACCCAAACAACTGCAGTTGAGCAAGCAACCAAGTCCAAAGTTCGTGATCTGGAGGGCCTCTTCGCACCCAAATCCATTGCAGTGGTGGGTGCCTCCCGCACCAGCGGGACAGTCGGTAACGACATCATGCGCAACCTGGTGCATGGGGAATTTACCGGCGTGGTTTATCCGATCAACCCGAAGGCCAAGAGCATTCTGGGGATTCGCTGCATTCCCAACATTTCGGCGATGGACGAAGCCCCGGACATGGCCGTCATCATCGTGCCGGCCACTGCGGTGGAAGAAGTCCTGGTGTCGGCGGCTGACAAGGGCACCAAGAATTTCGTGGTGATTTCGGCCGGCTTTAAGGAGATCGGCGGCGAGGGCTTGGAGCGGGAACTCCGGCTCAAGGCGATCGCCAAGGAGCGCGGGCTGAATATCGTGGGGCCCAACTGTCTGGGCATCATCAACACCGACCCCAACGTGCGGATGAACGCGGCCTTCGGGCGCGAGATGCCCAAGGCCGGATTGATGGGGCTGATCTCGCAGAGCGGTGCGTTGAGCGCTTCGCTGCTGGACTACGCGGCCGGGCGCGGCATCGGCTTCTCGCGGTTTGCCAGCTTCGGTAACAAGGCGGACGTGACCGAAGTGGATTTGCTTCGCTCCATTGCGGCGGACCCGAACACCAAGGTCATCATGATGTACATCGAGGACCTCACCGACGGCCGCGCGTTCGTGGAGACGGCCTACGAGA
>JAAXZI010000079.1 GCA_012719955.1 Phycisphaerae bacterium
CCCCGGTTGATTTCATGCAAGTCCATCGTCGCCCCGGCCCTTCCGCCCCCCAAGAACGGCCCGCGGAGAGGTCTGGCGGCCCCTGAAGAGGGGTGGCACGGAAAATGCATTACGGACCGTCGGCGGTGGCCGGTCCTGGCCATCATAAGACCGGGAACTTTCGAGGGATGAAAGATGGACACGCATCTCTCCGCCCTCGGCTATGTACCCCGTTGCCAAACCGTCGAGCGGAAGGTAAGGTAGCCGCTCCTGTGACAATACCGTCTTTCTATGAGGAGAGTTGCCATGAGAACCCCCCATTCGACAGCGGCCCGGCGGGCGGGCTTCACGCTGATCGAGCTGCTGGTGGTGGTCGCGATCATCGCGCTGCTGATCAGCATCCTGCTGCCCTCGCTGGCCCGCGCCCGCGAGATCGCCAAACGAACCAACTGCGCGGCTAACCTCGCCGGCCTGGGCCGGTCGTGCCTGACCTATGCCGAGGAGGCGGGGGGCTCCCTGCCGACGACCTACCATGACCCGAGCAAGACCCACAATGCCGGACAGGTCGGCTGGGGCAGGGAAGGTGGTATCGGTCGTCACCTGCCGGACGGGCCGGATGTCGCCGGGTTCGCCGGTACGAACACCGGTAACTCGCGCTCCTATTTCAAGCTCCTCCGGGGCGGCCGGCGGGCCTACATGCAGCCTAAACAGTTCATCTGCCCCAGCGCCCTGGGCACCCTCCAGCATCGTCAACAAGGCCCCGACATCGCCGATTTGAGCACCGGGGTTGAAAGAGGCCTTTATGACTTCGCAGGCTCCCGCACCTCGCTGGCGGATAGCGAAATGCAGGACTTCAGCTACTCTTTCGCCGTCACCACCAGGTGCACGCCCACCGGCTCGTCGGAGATCTTCGGCATTCTGCTGACCAACACCCAGGATCCCCGCAAGGCCCTGGCCGCGGATCGTAACCCGTACATGAATGCGATAACCCAGAAGGATCCCGCCTCCGGCGAACCGGCCTGGAACAAGGGCAGGGGAACGTACTACTACAAAGCAGACAAGATTGTTTCCGGCTTCCCGCAGCCGCCCAAAGGCACGGGCGCTACCTACATGAACGAGCTTCGCCAGAGAAAGGCCAACTCCCGTAACCACAACCTGGACGGCCAGAATGTGCTCCGCCTCGACGGAAGCTGCAAGTGGCAGGTTCACTCCAAGGTCGGCGCCGACGATGACTGCATCTGGACCACGGGCTACGGCGGGACTGCCTCGAGCGCTCCTCAGTACATGGAGACGGACGCCGAGCCAACCGGTATCGGCAACCTCCGCCCCAGGTCTAACTGGCAGACCGATTCGCTGCTCTGCCCGTAAGACCGAACCTTCCAGGGAAATAACCTGAGAATACGAATGGGGCGCCCACACACCTGGTGTGGGCGCCCCTTCATTTTCCAATACCCTGAACCCGATGCGCAACGACAACCGAGGCCTCGGACCACTCCTCCTTCAGCCTCATTCTTTGCCGTCCGCCCCCTCCGCCATCTCTTTTGTCCGCTCTACCAATCCGAACTTGGCCATTCGATAGCGCAGGGCCTCCCGTCCGATGGAGAGCAGCCGCGCCGCCGCCGAGACATTCCCCCCGGTCCGCTGCAGGGCCTGTTCGATGAGTTCGCGCTCCACCTGCTCCAGGGAGACCGGCTGTTGGGCGTCGATCGCCCGCTGCGCCCGCCGGACCGGATCTGCCGCCGGCAGATCCTGCGGTTCGATGGTCGTCCCGGTAATGCTTAACGCTGCGCTCTCCAAGGCATGCCGCAATTCCCGGACATTGCCCGGCCACACGTAGCTTTTCAACACTTCCCGGGCGGCCGACGAGAGTTGCAACTTCTCCAGCCCGTATTTCGCGGCAAGCTGAGCACAAAACCGCTCCGCCAGCCGCACCACGTCATCCCCCCGGTCGCGCAGCGGCGGCAACGCGATGCTCACCACCTTCAACCGGTAATACAGGTCCTCTCGAAACCGCCGCTGAGCCACCAGTGAGGCCAAATCGCGGTTGGTGGCGGCAATCAGGCAGACATCGAAGGGCCGATCGCGCGTATCGCCAATTCGCCGGATCGTGTGGGTCTCCAAGGCCCGCAGCAGTTTGGGCTGCATGGCCATCGGCAAATCGCCGATTTCGTCCAAGAACAGCGTGCCCCCGTCGGCCGTCTCGAACAATCCCGGCTTGTCGCCAGTCGCCCCGCTGAAAGCCCCTTTCTGATGCCCGAACAGTTCCGATTCGAACAGTTCCGCGGGCACGGCACTGCAATTGACGGCCACAAACGGCCCCGTGCGATGCGGCAGGGCCGCGTGGATGTACGTCGCCAGCAAATCCTTGCCCGTGCCGGTCTCGCCCGTCAGCAGGATGGCCGGCAGCCCCCCGCCGGTGCCCTGCCGAAAGCGCTCCGCCAGCCGGGCCACCTGTTCGCGAATCGCCACGATGGCGGCATGTTCCCCAAGGAACTGCACCTGCCGAAGTTGCTCCGCCGCGGCACTGCGGAATTGTTCCAGCCGCCGACGAGCCTGGGAGGCCGACAACACTTTCTCCACCGCCACCGCCAGCACGTCCAGGTCAATCGGCTTGGTCAGGAAGTCGGCCGCGCCGCGTTTCATGGCCTCGACGGCCACCTCTACGCTCCCGTAAGCCGTCACCACGATCGCTTCCACGTCCGGCGATTCTCGTTTGATTTCCTCCAGCAGCACCAGCCCGTTCACCCCGCCCAGGCGTACGTCCATAATCAACAGTTGCGGCCCGAACGCCCGGAACTCGCCAGCCACCTTCTCGCCCACGTGAACCAGCCGGATTTCGTGGCCCGCCTCGCGCAGCACATCACCCATCGACCGGGCCAGCGTCACTTCGTCTTCAACAATCAGGATCTTGGACATAAGCTCCGCCTCTGGCAGGGCGAGAAATGACCAACGCCCGCCTTAATTCGAGCATGGTCTCACCCACCAGCCTTGATTACGCCGCCATCATGCACCTTCCGCCACACGGTGGCCCCGTCCCGTTGCCTTTCTCACGTCGCGTCTCTGGTCCCACACGTGTTCACTTGTCCATCTGTTCGGGCGTCGCTCTCGCCAACGGGCAAATCCACATACACCCGGGCCCCACCCCCTGCTCGATTACACGCATGGGCTTGCCCGCCCTGGCGCTCCAACGCCAGCCGGGCCAGGGCCAGCCCCAACCCCATCCCCTGCTGCTTGGTGGAATACGCAAACTCGAAAATCCGCTCCGGATCGTCCACCGGC
>JAAXZI010000080.1 GCA_012719955.1 Phycisphaerae bacterium
CAAGGGGACAAGGAGACAAGGGGACAAGGGGACAAGGGGAGCGGGAGATGCGGCAAGCCCGGTAGGAAGTGAGAACGGGGAACCGAGAAGTGAGAAGTGAGAACTGGTAACTGGAGACTGACAACTGGAAACTGAGAACTGAGAACTGAGAACTGGGAAGTGGTGGGTTCATGCACGGATCAATAGCCGGGGCACACAGACCGCGGGTGGGCGCTTTCTTCTCACATGATTCAACCTTACGGCCGATGCCATTCTTCGCAATCGGGGCACAGCGGTGTGCCGTTGTGGGCGCCCGTGAGCTCCGCTTCGCGGACCGCCCGCATCGCGTCGCTGGTCCAGAGTTGCGACAGCGAGCTGTTGGCCAGCGAGCCGATCGCGTGTTCGCCGCGGAAGTCCTGGTCGCAGGCGGTCACCCGGCCGTCGGCCAGCACCATCGCCCGGCCGAACACCCGTCCGCAGACGAACCGCGCCGGCGGAGCCATCCGCATCACCGCCCGGTCCGGCCAGCGGCCGGCGTGGGCGCTCGGGCCGGTGATCACCGCCGCGCCGGTCTTGGAGATCCAGTGGTCGTAGAAGGCCTCCATCTCGTCCATGGTTTCGTGCGTTTTGGCCATCTCGCAGACCAGCAACGGCAGGGGCTGCTTCGTGCGCTGGTAGGCGGCCTGGAGGCGTTCGAGGTTGGCGAGCACACGGTCGAAATGGTCGGCCCCGTGCACCTTCGCGTAGGTTTCGGCCGTGGTAGCGTCCAGCAGAACGTTGAGGATGTCCACGTGGTTCTCGATCAGCACCTCGATGGCGGCCTCGTCGAGGTGAACCGCCGGCGTGCGGACGGCCAGGCCGAATACCCCGGCCGTGCGACAGCGTCTGACCAGGGCCGGCCAGTTCGGGTGCAGCAGCGGATCCCCGAAGCCGCCCAGCACCACGCGCACGTCATCGCGCGTGGCCAACTCGTCCACCAGCCGGCCGAACAGCCCCTCGTCGATGGGGCCGCGCCGCCCCACTGCTTCGCCGCGGGGGCGCAGCGTCGTGTGTGGCAGCGAATCCTCGGTGGTCAGCTCGATTTCCACCTCACCGGGCAGAGACGAAACGCTGTGCTTCTCCTGCCGGAGGAATTCAGCGATCTCCCCTGCCGTCGGCTGGCCATTTCCGCCCACACCCTTTTGCAGGATCGATTCGGCACGGCGGAAGGCCTCGGCGGTATCCACGATGAGCCGGCCGGTGGCGTGGGCGACAGGCGCTTCGACGGAGTAATAGCACGGCTGCATGACCATATCGCGATGCGGCTCAGAGGGCTTGTAGGCCATCACCCGACCGGGCGGCTGCACCGCCTTGGCCATGTTGGCCAATAACGCGGAAGAATAGATCACCCCCGACAGGCCAGGGGGCGACTGTGTAAAGACCATCCGCACCTCTTCGCGGACCTTCTCGAAGTGGGCGATCATGTCGTCCAGCAGTTTCGGATCGATCAGGGCGGCCCCGGCCGGTATGGAGGCAAGCGCGTCCGCCCCTTCGCGCCGGGCCAGGAACTCCAGCACCCAGGGGTTAAACGCCTCGTCGAAGACCGTGACGCCCCCGATCCCCCCGCGCCATGCGTCCAAAGCCCATTTGCGGGCACTGGCGACGTAGGCCTGCCAGGGAGGCTGGCCGGCGGAATGGGTCTCCAGCCGGACCGCCAGGCCGGCAATCGCTTCGCGGGCGATGTGTTCCTGGGATACGTCCACAATCAAATGCACGCCCGCCAGCCGGCGTGATTCGAGTACCCGCTGAAGCGTACGGCGCAGAACCGTCTCGCCCAGCAGGTCGTCGCGCAGGCGCGACCGTGTGCCCAGCGGGCCTCGTTCGAAGTCGACTTCAATGGCGGCGATGGTTTTCATGGTAGCGGTCAGCGGTCAGCGATCAGCGGTCAGCGGTCAGTTTTCAGCATTGAGTTCTCAGTTTCCAGTTTCCAGTCTCCAGTTCTCACTTCTCAGTTCTCACTTCTCACTTTGCGTAGCAGCCATGGCCATATCGAACCGGCCCAGGCATTCGTCAAGGATTTCGCGCAGCACTTCCGCGCCTTCGATCACCGCCTCGACGAAGCGGATATCGCGCTGGAGCTGGCCCCTGGCGCGCTCTTTGCCTTCCACACCAGCCAGCTCGAGCCGGCGGTCGGCGCTATAGCGCTGCAACTCCGCAAGTTGCGCGACCGCGCTGATCATCTGGTACGTGCGCTCCTGCTGCCGCACCTCGGCACGCAGCCGGTCCACCTCTTTGAGCCGGCGATTGAACTTGGCCGGATCATCCAGCAGGCCAGTGAGCTCCTTGAGCAGCTCGGTGAGCCGTCGGCAGGTGGTGGTCATTCGTTCGAGATCCTCAACGCGTTTTTTGACCTCGTCCCGCCCCCGCTCCAGGCGCGAAACGTCGTTCCAGTTCAACTCGTCGCGGTAAGCGAAACGGTCATGCGGGATCGGCTCACGGCAGTAGCGCTGGGCCACTTCGGCCAGGGTACAGACCTGCGTATTGCTCTTGCGCACGCCGCCCTCGGTCGCGTCGATGACCCGGCCGGGTACGGCCGCAAAATCGCCCTCGAACTGCTGCAGGTAGGTGAACAGTTGCTCGTCGGTGTAGATGTTCCGCCCATGAATGTCCTTGACCTTCATGAGGATCTTGCGGGCCCGGACGATCCGCTCCCACTCTTTCATCTCCATCGTGCAGAAGCGGTTCAACTCGGGGCGCCACATCTCGTGCATGGCCGTACCCGGCGTGTAGTAGACGTGGTCGGTGTAGCCGAGATCCTGGCCGACCAGCACCACCGGCTCGCAGCCCATGAAGAGCGCCAGATAAAAGGCCAAGTGGGCTACGGTCGCGCCGGCCTTCAGTCCGGCACGAGCGCCCAGTTCATCACCCACCAGCAGCCGCGCGAAATCGTTGCTCAGCAGCGAGACGGGCCCGCGGTAGGCGTCGATCACGTGCCAGGTCGCCTTGGGCTCAGCCACCAGGTGCGTGCCGGAGAAATCCTTCACGTTCTCGAAGAAGCGCCTGGACATCTCGTGGTAGTCAAGCGAGGTGACGAAATCGGGCGTGATGCCGCGGTCCAGCAGCGTCTTGAACGTGGTCTGGACGCAGATAATCACCGCCTTGCCCTTGAGCTGCGCGAGCTGGTCAATGTTCCGGCGCAGCGACGGTCCGGCTGAAACGACGATGGCCGGATAGCCCTTGAAACGATCGTGCAGGATGTTGATGGGCGGCGTGGACAGATAGCGCGGCAGGTTGTTGGCGACGTTCCGGCAGGTGATGCGCGAGTTGGCCACCAGCGTCACCAGGGTCATCCGCCAATAGGTCATGTGATCGGCAATCCGCTTGCGCATGGTGGCGTGGAACTCGCCGGCCACCCGTTCGCTGGCGGGATGCGACACGAACTTGGCCCCCAGCATCATCAGCGTGTTGCGCGGTTCGAGCCGGGTCTGCATCTGGGCCTTGTCGTCACTGGTCAGAATGATGCAACGGCCGGAGGCCAGCACATCGACCAGATCCACCGCTCCCAACGCAGCCTTGAGCAAAACGAGGTTGGGCTCGGTGACGATCAGGAAAGACTCACCCTTGAGCCGGTTGAAGAGAGCCTTGATATGGTGGCCAAGGCCGAAGCCGCCCACGATGAAGCAGAAATCATCGCCCAGCTCGACTGAGGCGGCGAAGCGTTCGGCTTCGTCCAGCGGATCCACGCGGCTGTGCAGATAGACGGGCCGATCCGCACCCGCAACGCGCACGGCCACGCACGGAGCCCCCTTCCGGCTGGCCTCGACAATCACGGAGCCATCGTCGATGGCCTCGTCAATACGCTGAGCCAGATAGCCGTCCGTGCGGAACAGGGCCGCCATGTTCCTGGCGTAAAGATCGTCCGTGATCACCGATTCGCTCAATCGCATTCCTTTAGCAGAGTCAGTTGTCAGTTGTCCGTTGCTGGGCCAGTAGTCCTTTGGTCAGTTGCCGGCGACTTGCACCGGACAAATGATACCCGACCGCCATCAACTGACAAAAGGACAACAAACCCAACTACTGACCACTGACAACTGACAAAAACTATTCATCCGTCACACATCCCATCGACGCCGATTTTACGTTCTTGATGTACTTATGAAGCGTGCCGCGGGTGGCCTTGTACGGCGGCGCTTTCCACTCCCGGCGACGGCGGGCCAGTTCCTCGTCGCCCACCTCCACGTCGATCGTGTTCCGGGTGGCATCAATGGTAATGCGGTCGCCGGTCCGCACCAGGGCGATGGGGCCGCCTTCCTGGGCTTCGGGGGTCACGTGGCCCACGATAAACCCGTGCGAGCCGCCGGAAAACCGACCATCAGTAATCAGGGCCACGTCTTTACCCAGGCCGGCCCCCATGATGGCCGACGTGGGGGTGAGCATCTCCGGCATACCCGGGCCGCCTTTGGGGCCTTCGTAGCGGATGATGACCACGTCGCCTTTGACGATCTCCTGTCGCTCCAGGGCGTGAAGCATGTCCTCTTCGGAGTCGTACACCTTGGCCGGGCCGCTGAACCGCTCACCCTCTTTGCCGGTGATCTTGGCCACCGCGCCTTCGGGGGCCAGGCTGCCGCGGAGGATCTGGATGTGGCCGGTCCGCTTGATCGGACGTTCCAGCGGTTGAATGATCTGCTGGCCGGGCTTGAGGCCGGGCAGGTCTCTGAGGTTCTCGGTCACGGTCTTGCCGGTGACGGTCAGGCAATCGCCGTGCAGCAGGCCGTTTTCGAGCAGGTATTTCATGACTGCCGGCGTGCCGCCGACCGCATGGAGATCCTCCTGGACGTACTTGCCGCTGGGCTTGAGGTCGGCCAGAAGCGGCACGCGATTGCTGACCGCCTGGAAATCGTCGATGGTCAGCGGCACCTCCACCGCGCGGGCCATGGCCAGCAGATGCAGCACGGCGTTGGTCGAGCCGCCCAGGGCCATGACCATCACCATCGCGTTCTCGAAGGCCTCGCGGGTCATGATGTCGCGCGGTTTGATGTCGCGCTCCAGCAGCCCGCGCATGGCCGGGCCGGCCTGGAAGCACTCTTCGAGCTTGCCGGGGTCTTCGGCCGGGGTGGACGAACTGTACGGCAGCGACAGGCCCATGGCCTCGATAGCGGAAGCCATGGTGTTGGCCGTGTACATCCCGCCGCAGGCGCCAGCGCCGGGGCAGGCGTGGCGAACGATGCTTTCGCGCGTCTGTTCATCGATCCGGCCGGCAATGAATTCGCCGTAACACTGGAACGCGGAGACGATGTCCACCGGCTTGCCGTCCACGTGGCCGGCCCGGATGGTGCCGCCATAGATCATGATCGTCGGGCGGTTGAGCCGGGCCATGGCGATGATGCAGCCGGGCATGTTCTTGTCGCAGCCGGGCAGCGTAATGCAGGCGTCGTACCACTGGCCGGCCACGACGGTCTCGATGGAGTCGGCGATGAGATCGCGGGACTGGAGCGAGTAGCTCATGCCCTCGGTGCCCATGGAGATGCCGTCGCTGACGCCGATGGTGTTGAAACGCAGCCCGACCAGCCCGGCGGCGCGAAGGCCCTCTTTGACCTTGGCGGCCAGGTCCAGCAGGTGCATGTTGCAGGTGTTCCCCTCCCACCAGACAGAGGCAATCCCCACCTGCGGCTTGCTCATGTCCTCTTCGGTCAGGCCGGTGCCGTACAGCATGGCCTGGGAGGCCCCCTGCGACTTGGGCTGCGTGATGCGGGCGCTGTATTTGTTCAATTGCACGGCCATCAACCGAATTGTAACCGCCTTCAGGGCGGGTTCAAACCATTGAGAACGGCCGGTACAGAGCCCGGCCATTGCAGCAAGACGAGAATGACCGGTACAAGAGTCCGGCCGGTACAACAAGAACGGCACAGCGTGGAACGGCTGGTTCGGAG
Source organism: Phycisphaerae bacterium (assembly GCA_012719955.1). Classification (GTDB taxonomy): domain Bacteria; phylum Planctomycetota; class Phycisphaerae; order UBA1845; family PWPN01; genus JAAXZI01. The sequence continues at coordinate 5,889 of JAAXZI010000080.1, forward strand.
CCAGCGCATACGGTGCCGAGACGTTTTGGCGCGAACGGCCGGTAACAGAGCCCGGCCGCTACGGCAAGGCGAAACGGCCGGTACGGAGCCCGGCCGCTACAAAGATATCCTCGCCCGCACCGTCGAGACGCCGGTACCACATTTGTTGTGAGCTCTGGGCCTCTCTGTTTAGAAACTCCAAGCCTTGGTGCTGGGAGCTCTATGCCTTCTTGCTGAAAGCTCCACGCCTTTTTGTCAGGTTTGTCAGGAGCTCTCAGCCTGCTTGTTCACCTGCTCACCTTCACACTTGCCCACCTTCCCACTTTCAAACCTTTTCACTTTCACACTTTCCCACGTTCCCACCTTCCGCCGCTTCCGCAACCGCCTCCCCGCCCAGATCGCGCAGCTCTTCTTTCCGCCGGGTCGCAAAGTGCTCCCGAATCTGCTCAGCCAGCCGGGCCGGTTCACCCAGCGACTCGGCCGGAATAAACATCCCCGGCGTCTCCCGCTTGAACAGGAAGTGACTCACCAGCCAGATCCTCTCGCTTCGCAATGCGGCGTCGGCATCGCCGGGCGGCTCGGCTTTCATCTGTTCCAGCCAGCCCGGCACGGCAGCGCCCAGCTCCTTCAGGCGTACGGCCGGGCCGGATTGCAGATGCCCGGCCCGAACGAAGAACGGCTTGACCTGCGTCGTCCCCCCGCCGCGCTGAACGATGAGATATCGAAATCTCTCGATGGGCCGAACCAGGTGGAACGATTCATGCTCAATTCTGCGGGCGCGATCGATGAGCTGCTTGACCGCCCCCGCCCGCTCGTAGGCCCGGGCGTCGGCCGCGGCCCGCATGGCCGAGGTCCAGTCGGCATAGGCCCCCTGCCGGTCGCCATATGCAAAGGCCAAGGCGCGTCCGATCATCTCCCGATAGCGATCCATCGAAATCGAGCCGTTGCACGGGGCCGGGCACTTGCCCATGTCGAAATACGCGCAGGGTTGCCCCCTGGGAACTTGCTGGAGGATGTTGTAATAGCGGCACAGATCGAACGCATCCTCCAGGATCTCGATAAACCGCCCCGCATCGGCCTGGGTGACAAAGGGCCCCAGATCGACGGCCGGCGGCGAGCGCAGCAGCTTGCCGACCTGAAATCTGGGGATACCGGCCGTCGGATCCACATGCACGAACCAGCAGGGGCCGAAGCCCACCTGCTTCAAGTACGTCTCCGGCATCAGCAGGCGGGCAATCCGGTGGTATTCGACCGTGATTTCGAACATGGAGTGTGCCGGCCGCCAGCGGATTCGCCGGACAATCTCGCCCAGATTCGCCCGCGGCCGGGCCCGGAGAGCGCCAGGCATTTTGCCAGCCCGCTCCAGGGGGACAGACATCTCACCCCCCGCCTCTCGGGGGGCGGGCATCTTGCCCGCCTCTTGTCCACCGCTCGCCAGAGAGGCCCCTTCAGACGCAGCTTCACCAGGAGACTTCCCGCCAGCCAGCCGATTGATGAGCGCCCGCTTGAGATCCGCCGCCGCGGCCAGTTGGATCAATCGATCCTCAGCATCGGTCAGGAGATACACCCCGCCACCGCTCGGGAAGTTCCACCCCCCGGCCTCGGGAGCCGCCGAGCGAGCGTTTTCCGCTTCTGCCTGGGGCAACGATGCGGATTCCCCACTGCCCATCGACGCCGGGAAATCCAGACACCCATCGAATAGCTCATCGAATCGCACGCAGGTAGTTTAGGGCACTTGTCAACTCCCGCCGACCGCGATACCCTCCCCCGTATGGTTGACAAAGCACAGCCCGAGAACAGCCCTCAAGCCAAACCCAAGTCGATCTGGGACAACGATCTACCGGCCGGCGATTCCCCGCCGCTGCCCCGCTGGCCCCTGACGGCCGCCATCGTGGCCTACAGCGTGTGGATGGTCTTCCTGATCTCCATGGCCGTCGTGCGGATCGCCACAAGCTGACGAGGGTCACGGCACGGGCACACCGCGTGGCACGCGGGGCGGGTCTCCAGACCCGGCACCGTCTCACGGAAGCGCATCAGGCCTGCTGACCCGACCTATCCTGGAGGCATGCGATGGATCGCATTCCACCCCCGCCGGACGCCGGCATCCTTCAACGCAATCTCAACGCCTTACGCGCGGTGGACCCGACACTGGCCGGCCAATTGGCCGACCTGAACCTCTCCCCTTTCAACCCCACGCCGGCACGGACCCGGGATGGCAAACCAAGCTTCCGTTTCACCCGGCCCGGCGGTCAAACCGAGTGGCTGGGCCGCAGCTCGGTTCCAGGCGTGCGCGCCGCCGCCCTGCTGGAACAGTTCGACCCCGGCCAAGGCAATGTCCTGCTCCCCGCCTTCGGCGAAGGGACGGAAGTGGAAGAACTGCTCAAGCGGCTTGAAACGCATCGACTGGTTTTCGTCTGGGAGCCCGACCTCCTCACCATCCGGCTGGCGCTGGCCCTGCACGACTATGCCGCCGCTCTTCAAGCCGAAAGACTCATCATCCTGCGGTGCCCCGTTGAGAACTTAGACCGGGTATTGACGGATTGGCTTTGGGCTCACCCCAAGCAGCAATGCCCAACCCGGATCATGAGGTGGCCTTGGCAGTCCCAGGCAGAGCTCGACACCATCCGCTCCAGCGTCGAAACCGCCTGGCGTGAGAGCGCTCGCCGGTCCTGACACATCTTCTCCACTTTCCGCCCCGCCTCTCGTCCTCTGAACCCCTATTGCGTTGTCACTTTATTTTTCTCACTCAACAGTCAAGACATAGATTAATCCGCAAACTTAACATCCACGCTGACGAGATTACGTCAGGATCTCCCGATTGCGTCTGGCGTTTTTTCGCCACCCTTCAAATTCGCAGCACCGCATTTTCTCCAGTTTCTCACTTCAGAGGCGTTTTCGCCTTAACGCTGTTCTCACCTCATCCTGTGCTAACTTTGATATCTTCAGCAGTTTATGCGCAGGTCCGGTAAAGTTTTAATGCTTCTGCGACCGATAAGAGCGCACATATTGGGTATTCGTGTCACCTCACTCACGGGCATGATGGACGCCCGATGTCGTCCGTCGGCGGTGTTGCAAGGGTTAACGCGTCATGAGAACCATCGCTATTGCCAACCAGAAGGGCGGATGTGGCAAGACCACCGTAAGCATCAACCTGGCCGCCTGCCTGGCCCGGGAGGGTCGCCGCACCCTGCTCGTGGACATGGATCCACAGGGCCATTGTGCTCTCGGCCTGGCTGTCCCTGAAGAGCAGATTGAAGTCAGCATCTACGACATACTCATGGACGGCCCGACGGGCGAACGTCTGGACATCACCCGGGCCGTCTGGCAGATCACGGCCAACTTCGACCTGGCGCCGTCGACCAAGGTGCTGGCCGCCTTCGAGCAGGTGATGCAGGGACGCTCCGACTGCAACCATCGTCTGGCCGAAGCCCTGGCCGGGATCGACGGCAAGTACGACTTCGTCATCATCGATTGCCCGCCGCATATCGGCCTGCTCACGCAGAACGCGCTGACCGCCGCCAGTGAAGTGATTATCCCGGTGGACACCGGTTACTTCTCGCTCCAGGGCCTCTCCAAGCAGCTCGAAACCATCGAGACGATGCGGGCGGGCCGCGAGAACCCCCTGGAGGTAAGAGTGCTGGCCAACCTCTATGACGTCCGCACCAAGCTGGGCCGCGAAATCCTCAGCGAGCTCAAGCGCAAATTCGGGCCGCTGATGTGCCACACCTTCATCAACTTCAACACCAAGCTCCGTGAGGGGGCCAGCTTCGGACAACCCATCACCGAGTATGACCCGACCAGCATGGGATTCCGCGATTTCGTTCGCCTGGCCCGCGAGTTGATCTCCACCGGCGGACCCGACATGGTGGCCACCACTCTGCTGCGGCAGGCCGACGAACTGTCTGAAAAGGCCGAGCAACTGCTGGCCACAAGCCGTCCGCTCTTCGCAAGCGACGGCAGCGAACCGCCGACCGAAAACGCCGCGCCCGCCACGCCCGAGCAGATCGATCGCAAGATCGAGGAAATCTACGGGACCACGGTCACGCCCGAGGGAGTCTGGTTCGTCGCCCACGCCCCCGGCGCCCAGGAGGTCTCGGTGGCCGGCGATTTCAACAACTGGACGCCCTCCGCCACTCCGATGATGCGCAATGGCCGGGCCGACTGCTTCCATGCCCTGCTGCCGCTGGCGCCGGGGCGGTATTGCTACCGATTCGTCGTTGACGGCCAGTGGCGCCATGACGACGGCAACACCTACGTTGAAGCCAACCCCTACGGCGAATTGAACTCGGTGATCGAGGTCGGTTGACCGACACCGTGCGACCGTCGCCGCGGATCACGGCCCCTGAGCCGCGGCCCGCGTCAGGAATCAAAAACATAACCCCGAGAAACAAAACGGCCGGCGTTTATGCCGGCCGTTTCGCTTTCCGCCACCCACACGCAATACCGGCGTGATGTACCGAAGAACTCCGCCACGCCTGGAGCACAAGGACCATCCGGCCGATGCCGTCGGTATCGATGGCTCAGCCCAACAGGTCTTTCACCGCCTGGCGAATATCGCCGGCCCGCATGAGCGTCTCCCCCACCAGGATCGCCCGGGCCCCCACCTCGATCAGGGCCTCCACGTCGGCGCGCGTCCGGATCCCGCTCTCTGAAACCAGAACCGTCCCCGGCCCCACCATGCCGGCCAGACGGCGCGTGGTTTCCAGGTCGGTCCGCTGGACCTTCAGGTCACGGTTGTTGATGCCCAGCAGGCTGCGTTTGTCGTTGGGGAAGGTTATCTCGCGCAGCAAGGCTTCCAGCGTTTCCGCCTCGTGGACCTCAATGAGCGTGCTCATGCCCAGGTCGAAGGAGATCTCCAACATCTCCTTGAGCACCGCCGGAGCCAACAGCTCGCCAATCAGCAGAATGCAATCAGCCCCCGCCGCCCGCGACTCATAAATCTGGTAAGGGTCCACGATGAAGTCTTTACGCAGCACGGGCAGCGGCACCTCCGCCTTGATCGCCTCGATAAACTCCAGGCGGCCCTCGAAGTAGACCTCATCGGTGACGATGCTCAGCGCGCTCGCCCCCGCCTCAAAATACTCCTGGGCGATTTTCTCGGCATCAAAATCCGGACGGATCAGCCCGGCGGATGGCGAACGCCGCTTGATCTCCGCGATCAAGTGCACGCCGAACGGCGGCGGGGCCGCGATCAAACCATGAAAGTCCTGCGCCGTGGGGAGATCCGCGATCTGCCTTTTCAGATCGTTCACAGGCCGACGCACCTTGGCCCGCATTACCTCACTTCGTTTTGTCTCAACAATCTGGTCCAATATGTTGCCCACGGCCGATAACCTCCATAAATCACGTTGGTCCCAAATTGTATTGCAAGAAAGAGTATAACCCAATAGCGCCAATGGCCGAACGAACCTTGAACACCCTCGACAACCTCCTGATGGCCGGCGGAGCGGTGATTCTCCTCCTCGCGGTGGCCTGGTGGTGGTGGACCGGCCGGCGCGATCCCCTGCGCGGCGCCCCGCTGCGGGTCAATCGACTCGAAGTAGCGCATATTTGGTTCTGTATTGCAGTGGTACTGTTGAGCTGGGCTGCCGGCGGACAAATTGCCGCCTGGATTGCACCGGACGGGCTCAGCCAGGAGCAACTGCGGAACTGGCAGGGTGTCTTTGGCGCCAATTTTGGGGCTGCCGTCAATATCGTTGTATGCCTGTCACTGGCCTGGGTGACATTTCGTGGCGGTCTGCGCGGCTTCGGATTTGGCCGGCAACGGCTGACCAGCGTAATCAAATGGGGGGTAGGCGGCTGGCTGGTCGGCTTATTCCTGACCGGGGGTATTTTCTGGATTACTCATTGGGTCCTCCGGAGCTTTTTCCCCCAATACCAACCGCCCGAACACGGCGTCTTCACCGCTCTGCGGGATCCGAGCCTGCGTCCCTGGATGCGGGCGGTGGCCAGCTTTGGGGCATTCGCCCTGGTTCCCGTTGGCGAGGAAGTGCTCTTTCGCGGGATCCTCCAGACCGGATTTCAGAAGCTGATACCACCCAGGGCCGGCTCGCTTCAGCATCGCTGGGCGGCCATTCTGGCCATCGGTATGCTCTTTGGCGCGGTGCATTCATCGACGCCGCAGCACATCCCGGCACTCATGGTCCTGGGTATGCTGCTGGGCTTTCTTTACGAGCGCACCGGCTCCCTTCGCGTGCCCATTCTGGTACACATGCTTTTCAACGGCAAATCACTGCTCTGGGACTTTCTGGCCAGGACTTACATGCAAAGCCAGTAGATCAGCAGCAAATCGATGAAGATGGCCGCTACCAGCGCGAAGGACAGGCGCATGGGAATGGACCAGGCATCGGGGCGGGTCAAGGTGCCCAAAGTGGCCGCGGATTCGAAGCGCACGGGCTCGATATCACCCGCGTGATACTGGGCCTCGGCGATCAGCAACATGGCGTCGAATTCAGACAGCCCCAGATGGGCGGCATAGCGGATCAGCTCTTCGCGTTTGGAATAGCGGAGGAAGCCGGCCTCCAACTCTCCTACCACCATGCTCTTGAAAATCCGCCGTTTTTCTTCGGACGTGAAGGCGGTGGCCGGACGGTCTACCCCCCGGAGCCGAACCTCAGATACAGTCGATTCGGAATGTTCTGGCATCCCTCCCGCTCCTCTCCTCGCTCTCGCGGCCGGATTTACCGCTCCTCATGCGATTCTACCCGGAAGAGGTGCGGAATTCTCGCAAAAAATGGCTCGAAAACGCCGCGGGATGGGCTGTCAGACGGGAAAACGAGGCTATCGGACCTGTCCTGAACCTCGAACCCTGAACCCTGCCTACTCCCTCAGTACTCCATCCGCGAGAAGTGCCGGATCCCGATGCCCATGGCCACCACCGCCGCCACCAGGTTGACGGCCACCACCAATCCCAGCCAGGCCACCATCTCCTGGGAGAAGGCTGTTCCCCAGTCGCTCGCCAGCGCCTTGACGCTCATGATGCCCATCCCCACCAGTGACACCACCACCAGGGCGATGGAGGTCAGCAGGCTTACCGTGCCGCCAAAGCCGCCGGCGATCCGAGCCGGGTTGCGCTCGTTGAAGATGGGCATACGCGCCCCAATGCCGATGCTCACGCCGCACAGGCCCATGCAGATGGCAATGATCGAGATGATGTGGGCGGTCGCCAGCGGGCGCGACAATTCGAGCTTGTAGACCGAGACGGCCATCACCCCCACCGCCGCCATCCCCGTGATGGTCAGCGCGTACAAGAACTTGGCCAGGATGATCCGCCCGCGCGAGATGGGCAACAGGCCCAGCAGCCAGAGTTGCTGACCCTCCAGCGAGACCAGCGGGAAAACAAACCGGTTGGTGAACGTGGCCAGGATCAGGCTCACCGCCGTCTGATTGAGGAACGCGATCAAAAGCTTCAGCTTGGGATCATCAAAATCGCTCCAGAGCCGCTGTACGTTACTCACGTACAGCACCAGCAGACCCACCAGGATGGCCATCTGCGACCACTGGAGTGGGTCGCGGCAGAGGCTCTTGAGATCCTTGGCCGCCAGCATTCGCTGTCGCCAGGGCAGATAGGCGAAGAACACCTCGGCCAACCAGGAGACGAACCTGCCGCTGCGGCGTGCGCCCCGCGCGCCCGACCCCTGGGCCCGGTCAAAAGCGGTCATGAAGCATCGCGAGACGATGGTCACCGCCACCATGCTCGCGAACAGGGCATTGGCCAGGGTCACGAACAGATAGAAGATCGCCTCGGGCGTTTGCCCCTGGAGTGCGTGGTTGATGCCCTTGGAGACCCACGTGTGCGGCAGCATCGCCCCCTGAACCAGGGCCACGCGGTCATAAAAGTCGGTGAGCCAGCGGGCCGAGTTCATCGGCGTGCGGGCCACGTTCCACATCCACCACGCCCCCGTAGCGCCAATGATCAGGCCCAGGATGACAATCATGCGCCGCGGCGTTTTGGGAAACACCACCGCCGCCCCCCACGCCAGCAGCAACCCCAGCGCCCCGGGCATGGGAATAAACAGCAGAAAAATAGCCAGAAACAGCGGATAGAAGCTGAAGGGCTCGTCGAAGGTGCGGGCCATGGCCATCATCAGCGGAAGCCCCAGCAGCAGCAGCGACCAGCTCGAAAGCACCAGGCTTTCCAGATACTTGACGATGACCACGTCACGCGGGCGCAAAGGGCCGGCCAGCAGGTAGGAGCTCTCCGGCCGCCGGAACAGGCCGCCGTACGACAGAATCGCGTTGGAGAAGGCCAGCATCCCGGTCATGGCCAGGAAGAAAAACGTGAAGATCAGCGGGGTGGCGACAATCCCTTCCAGCACCGGCCGGCGCACCTGCCGCAACGTATAGACCAGCAGCACGTACAGACCGATCCAGATCAGCACGATGGACAGAATGGAGCCGACCAACCGCACCGGCCGGTGGGCCAGTGCCTGGCGCAGATGGTTGCGCAACAGCAACAGCCGCAGCCGCAGGAGCAGCAGGACGCCGTCGGGGATTAACGCTATTGCAGCTCGGTCGGTCATGGTGTGCCCAACGCGCCTCTCCGTGAGAATGACGAATGTCTAATGACCAATGTCTAAAGAATGATCAAAACCCTAATGACTAATGCCAAACTGAGACGGCAGCGCACTTCGTCATTAGACATTGCGTCGTTGGACATTCTTTAGACATTAGGATTTCAGTCATTCGTCATTCCTCCACTACCTCGGTATCGCCTCCCGCGACGCGTCCCGCTCGTCGTCGGTCAGGTTCAGGAAAATATCCTCCAGTGAGGCGTTCTCCGCGGCCTGGGCCCGGAGTTCCGCCAGCGTGCCGACGGCCACCAGCCGCCCGTGGTGGATGATGCCGATGCGGTCGGCCACCGCTTCGGCCACCTCCAGCGTGTGCGTGCTCATGAACACCGTCCGCCCCTCGCGGGTCATCTCCCGCATCAGGTCTTTGACCGTACGCACGGTTCGCGGGTCCAGCCCCACCATCGGCTCGTCGGTGATCAGCACCCGGGGCTCATGCAGCAGCGCCGCCGCCAGCGCGGTACGCTGCTTCATGCCGTGCGAATAGCTCTCGGTAAGTTGGTCGAGAAAATCGCCCATCTCCAGCCGCGCGATCAGCAGGCGGGCCCGCTCCCGGGCGACGGCCGGCTCCAGGCCGTACATCCGGGCGACGAATTCCAGAAACTCCCGCCCGGTCAGCTTCTCATAAAGGAACGGCTGGTCGGGCACGTAGGCGATCTGGGCCTTGGCCATCTGTCCGTCCAACCCCATCGGATGGCCGCACACGCGGACCGTGCCACTGTCAGCCCGCAGCAGCCCGGCGATCATTTTGATGGTGGTCGTCTTGCCCGCGCCGTTCGGGCCCAGGAAGGCAAACAGCTCGCCCTCGTGGATCTCAAGCTGCAGGCGGCTGACGGCCGTGAAGTTGCCATAGCGTTTGGTGACGTCGCTCAGTTCAATGGCCGCTGCCATAGGGCCCTCTCTCTCTACGGGTCATGATCCGCACCCGATCTCTGGCCTGGTGGCGGGCTTTCAAGTCGTACGGCTCTATCTCCAAGGTCAGCTTCTTCATGCCCGGCACGGCAACCTCCTGCCGAAGCACCTGGCCGTCATCCGCCACCCAGGCCATGCTGCCCTGGTCGCGAATCTGCACCACGAAACACTCCACCTGGCCCTTCCCTTCGATGGGAATCGATTCCCGCCCCGTCACCTGGGCAATGACGGATTTGAACTCCGCCTTCCGGCTCTGAATGGCCGAGAAGGGGTCCAGGATCTGCATCCGCCAGGACTGTCCCACGCGCAGCTTCGGCAGGACCGTAAACGGCCGTAACGACTCGCCGATCATCCGGCTGGCGGACACGTCCAGGTTGGCCTGGCGAGTCATCGGCCCGACCTGAAGCTCGCACGGGAAGTAGATCCCCCGGCGCTCTCCGTGAACGGTGATGATCATGGGCACCCCGTACACATCCAGGCGGAAGCTGTCCAGCTCGCCTTCAGTGTCGAACTCGGTGGCCGACTCGAAGCGCACGGGCGGCAACAGCTTCAGCCCATCGATGAGAACCGTGCCGTTCAGCGACGTGTGGCCGTTGGCCTCGCGCTGCACGTCGCTCCAGGCGGTACCGATCCGCTGGCGCTGCGCATCGAAGATGCCGAATTGCTCCTCGCGTTTGGCCTGCTCGAACTGGGTGGACTGAATTCGCGGCACGTCCTGGGCCGTCCATGCCGGCCAGACATCGCGCCGGATCAAGGCGGCCATCGCCACCAGCCACAGCGTCAGCACCGCGATAAACAGCCATCGGTACATCGCCACTACCCCTGGCCGGCAGGTCCGCCTTCCGGCTCATCCACCACTGATTTTACGTGGTCGTGCCACCATTCACAATTGCCGCTGAGTCGCCCGATCTTACCAAACCCGAGGTGCCGGCGCTTCGACCTAACCTTCTACACATCTCACCAGCATGTGTCGCTGGCGAGGGCCGTCGAACTCGCAGAAGTAGATCCCCTGCCAGGTCCCCAGAACCAGCCGACCGTCCTCCACCAGCACCATCTGCGAGCAGCCGACGAGCGACGACTTGATATGCGCATCGCTGTTGCCCTCGCTGTGGCGGTAGGCGGCCTCGTCCCTGGGCACAAGCTGATCGAGCTTCCACAGCACGTCGTGGAGCACATCCGGATCGGCGTTTTCCTGGATGGTGACCCCGGCCGTCGTATGCGGAACGAAGCAGATCACGCAGCCGTTTTTCAGGCCCGCGTCACGCACCGCCCGCTGAACCTCCGCAGTGACGTCGATCATCTGGCTCCGCTGGCGGGTGGGTACGGTTACACTGACGATCTTCATGTTCAGGCTCTCCGTTTTGGCTGCCGCCATCCGCGGATTCTATAATCATCGACAACAGCCGGGAAGCGCCGGTTTCAAGCCGGGATGCACACACCCCGGCCGGAGGTCCAGGGAGCGTCGGCGCGAGATGAGCAGGCGGTGGTCTGCCGGTTCCCGGCCTGTGCTTCAACATTACAGCGCAAGGTCGTAGCGACCGGGCTCCGTACCGGCCGTTTGGCCCGTAAAACGGCCGGTACGGAGCCCGGCCGCTACAGAAAAAATGGCCCACTTTGCGCTGTGGGGTTCAAGCACCATGGCAACCCCAGACAGGAGGCCAGGCGAATTGTCCAGTTCTCGTCCCAGGGTCATCGTCGCCATGAGCGGCGGCGTCGACAGCAGCGTTGCGGCCTGCCTCCTCCATGAGCAGGGCTACGACGTCACCGGCCTCTTCATGCGCACCGGCATCCACGAGCCCGAGGAGACCGCCGACGCCTGCGGCCCCGACCGCCACCGCGGCTGCTGCAGCGCGGCCGACGCCTCTGACGCCCGCGCGGTGGCCGGCCGGCTGAACATCCCCTTCTTCGCCCTCAACTTCAAGGACGACTTTGACCGCATCATCGACTACTTCGCCGATGAATACGTCCACGGCCGGACGCCCAACCCCTGCGTGATGTGCAACGAGCACCTCAAGTTCGGCAAGCTGGCCGACTACGGCCGGGCGGTCGGGGCCGACTTCATCGCCACCGGCCACTACGCCCGCATCGAGCCCCGCGACGGCCGGCATTGCCTCCTGCGGGGGGTCGATGCCTCTAAAGACCAGTCCTACGTGCTCTTCGGCGTTGAGCGCGAGATGCTCGCCCACACGCTCTTCCCCATCGGCCACCTGACCAAGGCCGAGGTCCGCGCCGAAGCCCGCCGGCTGGGCCTGCCGGTCAGCGACAAACCCGACTCGGTGGACATCTGCTTCGTCCCCGATCGCAACTACGCCCGGGTGGTCCGCGAGCGCCGCCCGGAGGCCTTCGTCGAGGGCCCCGTCCTCGACGACGCCGGCCGGGAAGTCGGCCGACATGCCGGCATCGCCAACTACACCATCGGTCAGCGCCAGGGGCTGGGCATCGCCCTGGGATTGCCGGTGTACGTCACCCGGATCGATCCGGCCAGCAACACCATCATCCTCGGCCCCCGGGACAAACTCGCCTCGGACACGCTGACGGCCCGGCGCGTGCATTGGCTCATCGACCCGCCGGCCGGCCCCTTCCGCGCCGAGGTCAAGATCCGCTACGCCCACCGCGCCGCTCCGGCCACGGTAACCCCCCTGCCCGACGCCCGCGTGGAGGTCCGGTTCGACGCCCCGCAGATGGCGATCACCCCCGGCCAGGCGGCAGTCTTTTATAACGACGACCATGTCCTGGGCGGCGGTTGGATCGAGTGACGGTGGGCCACGGCGTCTGGGCCATGCCTTTGGTGAGCGGTGCGGCTGGTGGGAGAATGCCTTCGCGGTGGCTGCAGGAACCCCTGCTCGGCTGACAGGAGAATCCCTTCTTGCGTATTGCTATGCCCGCTCCAAAGATGGGCAGGATGCCCGCCCTCCGGAACCCCGAACCCTGCCCCACGGGTCCTGAACCCTGAACCCTTCGCACTTTCTCACTTTCCCACCTTCTCACGTGCCCCCCTTCCCACGCCTCCATACAATACCCGCCATGAACCTCGTGGTCCTGCATCAAGGCGCCATCGGCGACTTTGTCCTCGCCCTCTCCGTGATCCAAGCCGTGCGCGCATGCACCGGCGCCGACCGCGTTCTGGCCATTGCCGGCGCGCCCTCGGCCCGGCTGGCTGCCGGGCGCAGCGCCGTCGATGCCTGGCTCTCGCCTGAAACAGCGGCCCTGTACACTCTCTTCCGGGAAGGCGAGCCGGACGGGCGGCTGGCAGACTGCCTCAAAGACGCCGATCTGATCCTGAGTTTCCTTTCCAGCCCGTCGGATGAGATTCAACATCGCCTCGTGCGCATCAGCGGCGCCCGCGTTATCTCCCTCGACCCCCGCCCCACCGCGGAAACAATCGCAACGCGAACCCACATCACCGCACAATGGACGGCCGTCATCCGCACGCAGGGCCTGGCCATTCCCGAGCCCTCGCCGGCGCAAATCCGCATCTCCCGGGAGGGGGGCGCGTGCCGCCCGCATTCTGCCCCTCTCCCAAAAACAGGAGACCAGCGGAGAGCGGCCATGCGGATCCTCATTCACCCCGGCGCGGGCAGTCCGGCCAAGTGCTGGCCCGCCGAGCGTTTCGTCGCCCTGGCCGACGCGCTGGCCCCCGCAACGATCCACTGGATGCTCGGCCCGGCCGAACTGGAATGCGACCCCGTCCGCTTTGCCCCCATTCGCCAGCGCGTGGCGGCCCGCAACGAACCGCTGCTGGTCGAGGAAGACCTGCTCCGCGCCGCCGAACACATTGCCAACATGGATCTCTACATCGGGAACGACGCCGGCATGACCCACATCGTCGCCGCCCTGAGCATCCCAACCATCGCCATCTACGGCCCTACCGACCCGAACGTCTGGCGTCCGCTGGGCCATCATGTCCGGACGGTCGGCCCTTCGACTCCCTCACCGATCACCGCCGTGACGACGGAAGCAGTCCTCCGCGCATCCGCGGCGGTTCGCTCATCCCCTTTCATTGCACGCCACGATGACCCAACTTAAGATTGCGCCGCGCAGCAATCGTGCTCACGTGTTCGGGTACTGTGGGAGATTCTCATGTTGTCCACCATCGCAGCCGTGACCGTCTTCGCTCTTCTTCCCCTGGCTCAGCCCGGCGACGCTCCCGGCGCTGTCGATTATCTCTCCGAGCGGCCGGAGCTCATCGCCTCTTCTCAGCAGGCATGGGGCGAGTTGGGCATCAACACCTGCGCCCACGCTCTCGATCAGAAGCCAGAGCCTATGCGGATCGCCGACAAGACGTTCGAGAAGGGCCTCGGCCACCACGCATCCGGCGAGATCATCGTGGACCTCGATGGCCAGTATGAGACCTTCCTCGCCGACGTGGGTGTCCAGCCGCTGCCCGGCGGAGCCGGCAGCGTAGTCTTTAAAGTCTTCGTCGATGACCAGCTCAAGTTCGACAGCGGCGTCGTCAAAAGCGGCGATGCACCCAGGAGCCTTTCCGTGCCCGTCAACGGCGCCACCGAGATGCGGCTGGAGGTCACGGATGCCGGCGACGGGATCGTCTGCGACTGCGCCAACTGGGCCAACGCCCGCCTGGTCCGTTCCACCTCGTCCAAGACGACCCCTCTCTCCGCCCGTCTGGACGCCGCCCCCTTCGCCCGCGTGGTTACCAGCGATCCGGCCCGAATGACCGGCTGCAAGGCCGGCCGGACCGAGGAATATCGAGCCGAGGACATCTATCTTGAAGCCGACCTGAAGGCCGACGCATCGGGCGCATACGCGGTGCCCTTTACACCAGACGGCCCCGGCGCGATCGGCCTGCGCTGGCTGGAACCCCGCCTGCTGCGCGAAGTCGGTATCGAGTTCGCCGCGGGGAGCGTTCCGAAATCCACCGATGGCGTGCAGATTCAGTACTGGGCGGGCGAGTCCGCCTGGCAGGGCGAATGGCAGCCGGCCAGGGCCCAGCTCCAGGTGGTGGGCAACCGCTGGTCGGCCGAGCTGAGCTGGAGCAACGCCCCTCAAATGCGGAAAGGCACTCGCCGGATCCGCTGGATCCTGCCCGCGACGGCCGGGGGCGCGGTGGTCACCAGGTTGATCGCCCGCACGGCCACACCGCTCGATGAAGTGCGCCTCCAGATTGAGTGCGACCCCATGGCTCTCGGCGATGATGCCCGGTCCAGCGCGCCCGCCGAAATCGCCCTCTACAACGGCGAGCGGATCTCCCCGACCGGCCGGGGCACGCCTCCGGTCGTGCGCTGGAACTACCGCAGTGGCGAGCCACTCTCGCTGGCACTACGTTGCGCCAGGTCGCGCATGCGAAAATCCGACCGCACCGTGCTGCACTTCCGGCTTCCGGCCGGTGGGCAGTTCGGCGTGGCCGTTGATGACGTCATCGCCCAAGGCCAGGTGTACGTGAAAAACTACGGCGTGTACATCGCCCGAAGTCCGGCCCAGGCCACGCTGGCCGACTACCGCCGGCAGATCGCCGATCGAAAGACAATCCTGGAAGAGGTTCGGCACATGCCCGACCAGACCTTCGCCCAGGCCATCGAACACGTCCACAACCCCCGGCAGAACCTGCAGCCCACCCTGCTCTCGCTGGCCTGCGACAATCACAAGTTCGTCGTGCTCCGCGACGGCCTCATCCAGTTCGCGGCCGACCAGTCGAAACCCGAAGAGATGGCATTGTCCAAGCCCAGCAGCCTGGCCGAAATGCGGCCGCAGTTCGGCACCGGCAAGAACGAAGGGCTCAAGCGTCACCTCGAAGGCGGCTGGCTCCCCCTGCCCGTGAACGAGGTCACTGAGAACGGCATCGTCTATCGCCAGCGAACCTGCGTCGTCCCGAGGGAAGAAGCGCCGTTGCCTGAGCCGGGTTGGCTCAGCGCTCGACCTTTATGCGTGGCGGAGTTCACCATTGAGAACACGAACGACGAACGAACGGCCGTCGCCCTGAACCTCTTCTTCCGGCTGCATGACAAGGACAAAAAGCTCGGGTTGAATGGCGTTCGCTCCAATGTGTGGGTCATGGACGGCGAGCGGGCCATCGGCTGCGTGGACGTCTCGCTGGCACGGCCGCTGACCACATCCCTCATGGCCGACGGCTGGATCAAGATCGAGGGCGAGTTATCCGCCGGCCAGATGGCCCTGGTTCTCGTGGGCCTGCCGGGCTGGACATTGAACGAGAAGAATCCCGGGCCGCTTGTCGCGGGCGACGATCCCTTCGACCGGCTCAAGCGCTACTGGCAGCGCGTGCTGGCCCGGGCCGCCCAGATCACCGTTCCGGACCCGCTGCTGATGAACGTCATCAAGGCCTCGCAGGTCCATTGCCTCATGGCCGCGCGCAACGAGGCCGACGGCCAGCGCGTGGCCGCCTGGATTGCCTCCTTCAGCTACGGCCCGCTGGAGAGCGAAGCCAACAGCATCATCCGCGGGATGGATTACCTCGGCCATCACGAGTTCGCCCGCCGGGCCCACGACTTCTTCATCCATCGCTACAGCCCGGCCGGCTTCCTGACCACCGGCTACACGCTCATGGGCACCGGCTGGCAGGTGTGGACGCTCGGCCAGCATTATGAGCTTACCCGCGACACCGAGTGGCTCAGGAAGGTGGCGCCCGACGTGGCCCGCGTGTGCAAGTGGATCATGGCCCAGCGCGAAAAAACCAAGTCCGCGGCGCGCAGCCTGCCGATCTCGGGTGGCAGGATGGGCGTCTCTCCCGCTTTCACCGCCGACGGCCAGAAGCAACCCGAATACGGCCTCATGCCCCCCGGCGTCATGGCCGACTGGAACGCCTACGCCTACCACTTCTGCCTCAACGGCTACTATTACGCCGCCCTGCAGGCCGCGGCCGCCGCGCTGGCCCACATCGACTATCCCGACACCGACACCTGGCTCCAGAACGCCGCCGAGTTCAAGCGTGACATCCTTCGCGCCTACCGCTGGACGCAGGCCCGCATGCCGGTCTACCTGCTGCGCGACGGGACGGCCGTCCCCGCCTATCCGTCACAGGTACACAGCCCCGGCCCGCTCAACGACTTCTTCCCCGGCGAGGACGCCAATCGAAGCTGGTGCTACGACGTCGAACTGGGGCCGCATCATCTCGTGCCGCTGGGCGTGCTCGACGCCACTTCGCGCGACGTCACCTGGATGATGGACCATCACGAGGACGTGCAATTCCTCGCCGACGGCTGGTTCGACTATCCCGCCAAGCGTAACCACAAGGACTGGTTCAACCTCGGCGGCTTCGCCAAGGTGCAGCCCTACTATTGCCGGAACGCCGAAGTGTACGCCCTGCGCGATGACGTCAAGCCGTTCATTCGCTCGTACTTCAACACCATCCCGTCGCTGCTGGGCATGGAAAATCTCCAGTTCCAGGAACACTTCGCCGGCGTGGCCGCATGGAACAAAACGCACGAGACCGGCTACTTCCTGCACCAGACCCGGCTCATGCTGGTCATGGAGCGGGACAAAGAACTCTGGCTCGCGCCCTTCGTCACCAGCAACTGGATGAAGGACGGAGCAACGGTCGCCATCCGGCAGGCCCCCACTCACTTCGGCCCGGTCAGCTTCCGCATCACCTCGGCCGTGTCCCGCGGAACGATCGAAGCCGAAATCGAGCCACCGACGCGCAACGCCCCCGAGGTCATCGTGCTCCGCCTGCGCCATCCGGAAGGCAAGCCCATGAAGGCGGTCACGGTAAACGGCGCCGACCACAAGGACTTCAACCCCGGCCGGGAGATCGTGAGAATCAGACCAGGTAAGGCAAAGATCAACGTGGTGGCGAGCTACTGAGGAAACAATGACCAATGCTCGAGCACCAATGCCCAATCAGTGAAGGCGACCAAGGCGGGAGCCTGAACAATGCCTCAATGACGAATGACCAGGCGAACCCAGCAGCGGCGACTCCAGTTTGGTCATTGGGTTTTTCGTCATTGGGGCTTGATTGGGCATTGGGACTTGGTCATTGGGGCTTCTTTAGACATTAGGATTTAGGCATTAGACATTCTCACGTCCCATCGATCGCCTCCAGCAGCCGCTTCAGCTCCGCGCGCTGGGCTTCACTCAGCACCTTCGCCTCGCGGTCGATCCGCTGCGCTTCCAGCAGACTCGCCCGGGCCTGCCGGGTCTCGTTGAGCTCCGCGTAGACCCGGCCCAGGTTCAGCAGCGCGCTGCAGTGCGTGGCCGGCAGGTGGTTTGAGAGCACCACGCATTTCTCGAAATCCGCCCGCGCCCGCTGGTAATCCTGGAGCCGCACATAAAGCGTCCCCCGCGTGTCCAGCAGATGCGGATTGTTGGGATAGCGGCGCAGCCCCGGCTCGGCATAGCGCTCCAGCGCCTCCGCCGGCCGGTCCAGCTCCACTCCCGTCAACCATGCCAGGTTGTTGAGCGCGCTGGCCTCCCCGGGGTCCAGCTCGAGCGCCCGCTGGTAGAGGGCAACCGCATCCTCAAGGTAGTCCCGGCCTCCGCCGATCAGGATGCCCGCACCCATCAGCAGCACGGCCACGTCGCCTTCTGCACCCTTGAGATTCTTCTCCACCAATGGCCGGATCTCGGCATAGCGGCGTTGCCCCGCCAAGGCTTCCAACCGGGCCCGAAGCACGCCCAGGTCGTCCGGCGCGATCGCCGCGGCCTGCTCCAGCCGGACGTGGCTCGCCTCCACTTTGCCGGCCGCCCCTTCCAGCTCGGCCAGGGTCAGCAAGGCGTTCCCGCTGGCCTGGCCGGGTTCCGTCCGGCAGTATTCCTCCAGGTACTTGAGCGCCTGGTCCCGCGAACCCCTGGCCGCCAGGATCCGCGCGTGCAGCAGCTTCGCCTCCTCATCGTCCGGCTGGAGCCGGCTGGCCGCCTCGTTGCACCGGGCGGCCTTCTCCGTCTGGCCGGCCTGCAGGGCCAGTCGCGTAGCCAGATGGAGCGCCGCAAGGTTCCGGGGGTCGGCCTCGGTTGCGGCGATGGCGGCGTCCACGGCGGCAGCAAGACTTCCTCTTTCCGCCTCCATCTCGGCCAGGATCATCAGCAGGTCCGGGCTGTGCGGGTTGGCCGCAAGGGCCCGGGCCAGGAGCTCCCGGGCCTGGCCCACCTGATGATGCCGTGCCTCCTCGGACTTCACCAGCTTCACCAGCATGACCGCCGCGGACACGTTCTGCGGGTTCAGGCGGACAGCCTCCTCCAGCGAGACGCGTGCCTTTCGCCGGTTGTTCTCTCCCCCTTCCGCCAGCCAATAGTGAGCGTCGGCCAGCAGCAGGCTCGAGCTGCCCGCCCCCTGCCCCAGCAGCCGATCCAGGATCTCGCGCCCCTTCTGCCGGGATTCGCGATCCGGCCGGTGGACGAGGGCGTCTATCAGTTTCTCGGTCAGCTCCGGGTGGTCAGGCCAGGCCGCCAACCCCTGCTCCCAGGCGGCAATGGCCTTATCCGGCTGGCCGTTGGCCTCGTAAAACTCGCCCAGCAGGAGGTGGCCCCGCCCCCTGGACTCCTTCATGGCGGCCAACTGCACCAGATCCTGCTCGGCGCGATCCATCCTCCCCAGCACGCCGTACAGGTCCGCCCTCAGTTTGTAAACCTCGAAACTTTTGCGCCGGTCCACCTCGGCGCTGGCCAGCCGGACCGCCTCGTCGTTTCGGCCCAACGCATTGAGAATGGCGATTTTCGCCGAGAAGGCATCGAAGAAATCGGGGCTGATGTCCAGGGCCTTATCCAGCAGCTTGAGCGCGGCCTCGGCATCCTTGCGGTGGGTCTGATACAGGGCCGCCAGCAGCACGTAGGCCGGCAGATCGTTCGGATCCTTGCGGATTTTCTCCTCCAGGCTGGCCGCCGCCGCGTCGTAATCGCCCATGCCCACCTGGACGCTGGCCCCGTAGCGCTCCTGGAGTACACGACCACGCTCGTCGTCCGGCAGCTCCTTGAGCAATACGGCCATGTCGGCCGCGCGCCGCTGACGCTGCAACAACGCGAGCAGCCGATTGATGACCGTCAGGTTCCCCCGCTGTTTCTGGAGCCAACCGCGATAGACTTCCTCCGCCCGGAGATCCTGTTCCAGATCCTCATACATCCGCCCCAGCAGGACCACCGGCTCCTCCCAGGACGGGTCGGCCTCGATACACCGCATCAGGTGAGCGGAAATCTCCTGCCGCCTGCGCAGTTCGTCCCCCCGGGTCGACTGTTTGTCCAGCCCTTTGATCCAAAGCTGCGCCTGGGCCAGCCGCCACTTCACGCCACGCTCGCCCTCGATGCGCTTCATGTCGTCGATCAGGGGCTGAGCAAGTTGCGGATGGTCGGCGATCTCCGGCATCTGGAGCAGCTCCCGGCGCACCGCCATATCGGACGGCAGCTCCCTGGCCAGTTGCTGAAGCTTCTCGATGGCCCGGCCGCGTTCACCGGCCTCCAGCCAGTGATGGGCCAGCGCTTTCGAGATGGCCGCCCGCTCCCGGCGCAGCTCCTCCTGACGTTCGACGGGCACCTGCGGTTCGAGAAGGGCGAATTCCCGCTCCGCCTGCTCAAGCACCGCTACGGCCTCGTCGTTCTTGTCCGCCGCGGCGAGCAATTCGGCCAGCACGATCCGGGGCGCGGCGGCCTCAGGCTCCTTCTCCGCCGCCGTACGGCATGCCGTCAATGCCTCGCTCTCCCGGCCGGGCATGTTGCGAAGATACTGGATCGCTTTCATCCTGGCCGCCAGCGGACGTTCACACTCGTTCGCCGCCCGCTCCAGGGATGCGATCGCCTCATCCTTCCGGCCGGCGTTAAACAGCAGCTCCGCCTCCAGCAGCCGGACGTCCACCGACTTCGGATGCGCCTCCCGAAGCGCCGCCGTCTCCTTGATCAACCCTTCCATCTCGTCGGCGGCCACCCGACTGCCGGCCAATACCGCCCCGCTCGCCTGGATGCGCAGGACCCGGGCGTTGAGGTTCTCCGGCTCCAGTTGTTCCAGTAACCGGGCGTACCGCTCCGCCTCCACCCAGCGATTCAGCGCCATGGCCGAAACCACCGCAGGGTGCAGTACGCCCTGGTCCACCAGCCACTGCCGCTGGTTCAACTCCACCAGGTGCAGCAAACGCTGGTGTTGGCCGGTGGAGGCATAGGCGCCCGCCAGCAGTCCCGGCGCCGTGGCCGTGCCCTCCGTCCGCCCGGAGAGCACAATGGACTCGACCAGGTCGATCACGTCATACCAGTGGCCTCGCGCCCAGGCCAGCGAGGCATCCAGCAGGGTTACGCTGTCGCGCACCGCCTGGTTGACGCCAGCCATGTCCTCGATGCCGGCCTTGTACGCTTTCACCGCCTCTTCGGCCAGGTCGAGGCGGCCGGCGAGCAGGTACAGCCGGGTCGCAAACGGCAGGAACTTGCGCCGATTGTCGCCTTCCAACTCACGCCAGCGCTCGGCCAGGGCCAGCCGCGCCTCCGTATCGGCTCGCTTGAAAGCCAGTCGCGCCTGGCCCAACAGCACGGAAATTTTGAGATCCTCGATCTTCTCTCGATGCTCGGCCAGAACGGCCGGATCCAGCCCCGCCAGACGATCCAGTACCGCCGCCGCCCGTTCGAGACGATCGGGCACAACCCGCGCGTAAACCGATTCATACCACTCGTCGAAAAGCTGGAAGAGCACCTCGGGGTCTTGCGGACGAAGCCGCTCCGCTGCCTCTAAATCCCTCCGGGCAGCCTCCAGTTCCGCGACCTCCAACGGGGTTTCGCGGGCGATCAGCCGGCGGAACCGCGCCCGATGTACCCGCAGCAGGGCTGAATCGGGGTTGTTGCGCACGCCGAGATCCAGGATGGCTCGCGCGAGTTCACGAGGGTCTTCCGGCAGGTCGGTCGGCGCCGTGGCCGGCTGCGTCTCGGCGGTGTCCGCCCGCGACTGCGCATCGAACAGCAACACTTCCCGAGCGGCATCCCGAACCGCGATGGTGTACTCCCGCTCCAGCAGCGTACACATCAACACGTAAGCTTCCGGCGTCTGTGGATAGCGCGTCAGCAGCACCCGAAGCGGGGCATGCTCGGAATCCCCGATCGCTTCCGCGTGTTTATGCTGGAGCATGAACGCGGTGGCAAGACCCAGCCAGGCCTGGGGATCTTCAATGGGCTGCCCACCCGCGTCCCGGGCCGCCTCGCCATCTTCGATCAACCGCCGGTAGATGTAGGCCGCTTCGTTGAACTCCCCGTAGTTGATATAGAGTCTGCCCAGTTCGTGGGCCGCTTTTCGGTCGTCCGGTCGCAGCCGGAGGTACTGACGGTAGGCCTGCATGGCGCTCATATAGTTGTCGCGCAGGAGCGGCCGGACCTCCAGGTGGGCCCGGGCATACTGAACCAGCATCTCCGCATCATCCGGATGCCGGCCCAGATATTGCCGGAGCTGGCTGATCGCCACCGGCCAGTTCCGCTCGGCCAGGGCGACTTTGGCCGACGCCAGGGCCTTCTGAGCCGCGGCCCGTGTGCGCAGCTTGTGGCCGATGAGCATTCCGCCGCCCAGGATCCCGAACAAGATCGCGAGGATGACCAGCAGTCTGACGTTGACCCGCGCCGATCGCATGATGTGGCTCATCCGTTCAAGACTCCCGGAGTTGGTAAGCACAACCATACGATAGGCATGATGCCCGCCGATTTTCCGCGCGCATCAACCCGCGGGTCTTATTAATGAAAATTCAGCCGAGTGGTCACGAGCCGGGTGGTGATGAGAGGCGAAACACACCCTCTGCGGGGGCCAGTGGCTTTACGCCACCTCAAGCAGCGGCCTCAAGTCGGTCCAGGTATAGTCCGGCGCGGCGACGCCGATATCGCTGATTCGCTCGGCACGGTTGAGCCAGGCGGTCCGAAGGCCCAGAGGGCCGGCGCCGCCCACGTCGCTGTGCAGCGAATCGCCCACGTGCAGCACGCGCTCAGGCGACCAGCCGGTGATGCGCAAGGCATGTTGAAAGATGCCCGGATGAGGTTTGTAGCAGCGCGCCGATTCCGAAGTCACGACGTAATCAAAACGCAACCCATGGGTCCGCATGGCGGCGCGGATCTCCGGCTCATCGGCATTGCTGACGATGCAGACCGGCAGCTTCAGCCTGGACAGCACCTCTTTGACCTCAGGAAACAGCGGGGGCTCCGCCAGATAGGCGTTGAGCCGCTCAATGTAAGGGCGGGCGTCAAAATCCTTCACCAGGCCCGCGCAGGTTTCGACCAGCGTGTCGTGCTCAATCTCGATGAGCCGGCGGAAGACGTCCGTCCCGGCCTCGATCGCCGCAAAGTAACGCAGCCCCCACTGGCGGGCCAGTTCCGAGCAACAACCGTTGAGGCCATGATCTTCCAGGACCTGCCGGCAGACCGCCTCGACCGCCTGCCGATCGCCGGCGGCCACCGTTCCGTAGAAATCCAGAAACACGCCTTCCAGACCATCCTCGTGTCTGCTGTTTAACTTCGATGCCATGAGAGAATTATAACCACGATTCGCCGATCAATCAGGTTACAGTTATTCTTGACTCTGAAGGTAAAATAAGGTAACCTCAAGCAGATAGTTTGCTCCACTGCCGACGGGGAGGATAGGAAGATGTGGAGACAGAAAAATGACGGCCCGCCAAGTCATCCTTCCGGCACTTGCGATCGTTTTTTTGGGTTTCTTCCACACCGTTCAGGCTCAGCAGGCTTCCACAGCGCCTGCCGGGAACCAGCCCGCGGAACAACGCCAGGTTAACGTCCCGGCGCCGCTCGAGCCCGTCAATATCAGCCAAGAGGACCTCGCCAGACTCCGGGCCAGTCTCCCCCGGCTGCGGGCCAAGCTCAAGACCGATTTCGAGAACAGCAAAGAATGGAAGGCGGCCATAGCGGCGGTCAAGCAAACGACCAAGGACTATGAGTCGGTCCGCAAGGCCACCCTCGCCAAGGTCCGGGCCACGCCGGAGTACGCCAAGGCGGTGGCGCGGCTCCAGAAAGCGCAACAGGAATACGACGCGCTCCCGGCCCAACCGGCCGATGCCAAAGCTGCCGAGCGGCTCATGAAAGAGATCCTTGCCGCCCGCTCCGAAGTGGGAAAACTGGAAGCCGAGGAATTGAAAAAGAACGCCGAGGTATCCGCAGCCAAGGAAGCTTCGGTCAAGGCCCAGCAGGAGCTCGCCGCCCTGCGGAAGCGCTTCGAGGAAAGCTACACCTCCGCCCCGGAATGGACCAACCGGCTCCAACAGATCGAGACCATCGAGAGCGCCCTCCTCAGCGAGCGCCTGCGCCAGGAACAGGAACTCACTCGCCAGCAGCAGGAAAACAGCTGCCAGCAACGACGCGAGCAGGAGGAACGCGCCTTCCGCCAGGAAGTGCTGGCCCACATGACCGTCCAGCGGATGATGCTCGAACAGCAGTACGTGGCGCTCACTCAACCGCAGACGCTGGGTGAAAATGGGCGTACGGCGGAGCCGATCTATGTCGGCCCCTACCGAGGAGTGTGTCTGCCTCGCCCAGCACAGCGCTATGGCTGCGCTCCCAGAAGGGTACGCCCACGTGCTACAAGCATGGGCGACTCCGTCAGGGAGATCGTCATCACAACCGGAGATTAAGCGGCTTCGGCTAATTCGGCGCCGCCCGCGTCGCCACAGCCGCGACCATGAATTCACCTGCATCACAGCAGGAAGGCCGCGACCATCCCCCGATGGCCGCGGCCTTCCTTTTTAGAACGAGCAGATTTCAGAACGAGTAAACCACGCTGAGGGTCGCGGTCAACTGCTGCCCCTCATCCACGAAGGGAGCATTGTTGTCTGAGAAATCCCAGCGCAGCTCCGGCCGGATCAGCAATCCACTCAACCACGGATCCTTGGGGAAAGGCGTGTAGCCCAATCCCGCAGTCAGCGAGTAGAAATTCCCCGGATACCCCGTGCGCTGGCCGTAGTTGTCGCCGAACCACTCGATCCGCCCCGTGGTGTTGAGATAGTCATTGAACTGGTAATTCAGCATGTAGGAGATGCCATACCAGGAGTTGTCCCGCCGGCGGGGCCTGCTGCCGTTCTTGCTCAGCCCGGGCACGTCGTCCTCCCAGGCGTAGTAGCTGTCGATGACCTGGGTCAGCTTCTGGGTCCACTTGTAGGTCCAGACGGCGTTCCAGATATGGCGGTTCTGTCCGCCGTAATCCTTGGTGATTTCCTCCGGCCCCCCGATGTAGTTGAAGCCGAACCGGGAGCGGGGCTCATCGCCACATTGCTGCTTGCTGTCCACGCCGAACCCGGCATGCCAGGAAGCGCCGTGGTTGTTGTCCTTGAACTGGTCCCACCCGCGCGAGGCCCCAAAGTGGAAGTTCCAGTTGTCAATGTAGTAGCGGCCCAGTACCCCCGTATGCGTGAACGGCCCGTAGCCAAACAGCATGCTCCGCGTCGGCAGCCAGTTCAGCGGCGAGGGGATCACCTCGGCCCCGATGGTCGTGTACCACTTGCCGAAGGTTACCTCGAGGCCCTGGTTCTCGGCCGTCTTGATCCAGAGCTGGGTGTAGAATTGGGCCAGGTCAAATGAATGCGTGTGGGTCTCGTGGTCCAACAGGCCCACGGACGCGTTCAGCCGGGAGTCGGCGCCAAAAATGGGATCGACGCGGAACCCCAGGTCCACATCCTTGTCTTTGTCGTAACTGCGTTCCAGGATGATGGCCAACTGGTTCATCTTCAGATTGTCGGGCTTGCGCGATTCGTATACCCGCAGCGGCAAACCCGCGCGACTTCCCCCGGGGCCGGTCAGAATCCCGGTGAATGACGTCTCGACCCAGCCGAACGCATTCAAGCCGATCGCGTCCATGCCCTCCCCCAGCCCCGCCGCGTCAAAGAACCGCATCAGCGGCTTGCGCGGTTCGGACTCCGCCGCCGCCTCCGTCTCGGATGCGGCCTCATCTGTCGGTTGAACCGCTTCGGCTTCTGCAACCCGCTCTTGAGCGGACGGCGGCGACCCGGCCGGCTCGACCTGATTCTCCAGGGATGCCGGCCGCGTGGTGAGTTGCTCCCCAAGCGCCGGCCCGGCGGCCACCAGCCCGGCCATGGCCACGAGCAGCAGTCCTGAATAAGAACCACCCATCACGAAAATACGCAGGCGCGAAACCCGGCCGATCCGCCGACATGATCCACATCTGTCGCGTTCTCGGGCGGCCGTGCTTCGATTGGCAGGCGTGGCAGGCAGGCAGTCGCGATATTTCGTCATCGCTGTGATCTCCTTTCAACGAGGTTTGAGACACGGCCCGCCCGGCCGGGTGCGTCTCACAGGAGCCCAACTGAAGCGCCACCGGACGCCCGGCGACTCAAACCCCCGCCGCCGCCAGTGCCGATGCCAGCAGCGCGCTGGCCACGCCGCTGATGATCGTGTCGCCCAAAAAACTGGGCCAGAAATCATCCGGCAGGCAGCCCCCCGCACCCAGCACCGTGCAGCACCCCAGAGTCATCACCGCCAGCCACTTTGTCAGTCGTTCCCTCATCGTGCACTCCTTCCACATCAAACGGATTGAAGACGCTCATCCACAGCGCCGTGGATTGCCATCACGGAATCATGGCTGCCCGAATCGAGCGCACACGCCAATCGCAACAGAAAACGATCCTGATCCGCTAGCCCGAGGCGAACAGTTCACGTGACAGGGTCGGCCTGCCCTCCCGATGGCCGCGCCAACCACCGTGAGCACGAATATGGCAAAGACGACATCAGCAGCCTACCATTCCATCTTCAAGGCAGCAAGTAATTACTTTAATTTGCAGTTGAATTAGCCGGCCACAACGTCAATAAAAAAAAGGGGCGGTGGGTGGACTGAGAACGCGCCTGTATCATTCCCAGTCCACGCTGGACTCCCGGCACCGCACCGGCGTCCCCACCGACCAACCTTTTGACTTCATCAACACTTTGTGCCTGTCCCGCGCTCCCCGCTTCAGACGGGGATCGCAGGTTCAACACCCGTTCTTACTCATGTGCCGTGCCAAGCCCGGCGGGAATATGAATAATTCCCTGAATTGTGCAAATGACGAGATTAACGAAGCTTATAACCGCAGCTGGGCGGTCCCACGGCGGGCGTCGGCCGATGCGTCCGGCCGGACATGCCCATGGCTTAGGCAAAGCCCGCCGGGAGTGCCCACGAAATAAGCAATCCGCCTTCGCGAGACCACTCAAAGGGCCTTTGGATGTGTCTGCGCAACGCGATCCAGAGAGTGTCATACGCGCGAGGGAGAGTGTTACACGCGTGAGGAACGACCCGCCTCCCCGGCAGCTTTTTGGCGCAAACCGCGAGGCTCGGCCCGGAAGGCCCCTAGGACGGGAGCGTCTCGCCCCCTTCCAGGGCGCATGACCGGCGGATTGGCCGGTCACGGCCCACGTGCTTGCCAGCGCCGCCGGTTGTCAGATGGCGGCCAGTTCAGGATTCCCCAGCACACCCCCCTCGACGCTACTGGAACGAAACTCAGGCTTGCAGTCCGCCGGCATCCGTGTCGACTTGGCCATGAATGACGGGCGATCGTCTCTCTCTTCAGCCAGTTCGGCCGGCCGGGTGGAGCGGGAGACCAGCCCCAGTTGCTCCTCGATCTTGCTGACGATCTCCCTCAGGCGTTCCTCCCGGACGCCCGCCGGCGTTTGCCGTCGAACCATCTCATCGGCCTCCAGCAGCCCGGCGATCTTGCGGTTGGCCAGGATCACCGTCGAGTGGTTCTTGTTGCCCATGAACCGCCCGATCTCCGGGAAGCTCATGTCCGTATGCTTGCGGGCCAGGTACATGGCAATGCCGCGGGCCAGCGCGATCGTGCGCGTCTTGCGCGAGGTGTGCAGATCGGCCGGCGTCAGCCCGAAGTACGTGGCGACGGTCTGGTCGATCTCCTCGATGCCCAACACACGCTGGGTGCGATGCAGGTGCTCGGCCAGCGAACGCCGGGCCAGCGCCAGCGTCACCGGCTGGTGGGCGATGGAACTGAACATAACCAGCTTGAGCAGCGCGCCCTCCAGCTCGCGGATGTTGGACCGCAGATGCTCGGCGATGTAAGCGATGACGTCCTCGGGGATCGGCTTGGCGGTCGCGGCCCGGGCCCGACGACGAAGAATCTCGCAGCGCATCTCGAAATCAGGCACGTCGATGCGCACCACCATGCCGGCCACAAAACGGTTCAGAAGCTGTTCGCTGAACTGTCCGATCAGCTTCGGGTGCGAATCCGAGGCCAGCACCACGTGCTTGCGCAGGGCGTCGATGGCGTTGAACGTGTGCAGGAACTCCTCCTGCGTCGCCTTCTTGTTGGCCAGGAAATGCACGTCATCCACGATGAGCACGTCGAGATTGCGGTAACGCTGGCGGAAGCTCTCAATCTGCCCCGAGCGAATCGCCAGCACGAACTCGTTGGTGAATTCGTCGCCGTTGACGTAAGCCCATCGGCACTCCGGATGCTTTTCCGCCAGTTCGTTGGCCAGGGCCTGCAACAGGTGCGTCTTGCCCAGGCCGCTGCTGCCGTGGATGAACACGGGGCTGTAGGCTTCCGGCGAGCGGTCCGCGATCCGCCGGATCACCGAGTAGGCCAGTTCGTTGGCCGGCCCCACCACGAGATCCTCAAAACGCCCGCGCAGCTTGCGCGGCGGCGGCGCTCCCTGCCGCCGGTATTCCCGCACCACGCGCTCGGGGTTCTTCGCAATGAATTCCGCCTGTGAGTTGAGCTGGTGCTTGCGCAGAGCCTGCAGCAGGCGCGGATCCACCGAGAAGGAAACGCGGCAATCCGCTCCCACCACCTCCTGGGCCACGGCCTGGATGGTATCACTGAAGTTCCGCTCGATCCATCCGCAGATGAATGCGTTGGGCACGCTGATCTTGAGATGCCCGTCCGCCTCGACGAACTGCGTCACATTCTTGAACCAGACCTTGTAACGCTGCGCGCCCAGCCTCTCTGCCAGCTTCGCCTGAATCAACGCGATAGAATCCATCCGGGGAATATGCACGAAGCCACTCCTTCCCGCGCGATTGGTGCGGTTTCTGCGGTGCCCTGTGTGTAATCCTTGGATCGGGGCGGGCCTTTGGTTGCTTGCCATCCGCCTCGAAAATTGATCCGTCAACGAGGGCGTAACTTATCGGCCAATGGCAGCGAAATCAATGCGTTTTTTTGGGGCCACAGCGCCCAACAGAAATGAGGATTCTGCGCTGTCGAGAGTTGCGCTTCCGGAAAAATACTTATCCACTTCCACCCATAGGGTATGTGGATAACTCGTGCGTAAGAACGCAAGTCCGCCTGCCTCATGATCCTTGAGCCGAATCAGGTTCCATCTGGAGGGGCAGGATGCACATCCACACATCCCGCCGCGTAACCTCCTGAAACCCGAACGCCGCATAGAGTCCTCGTGCCGGCAGGTTCTCCACGTCCACTGTCAGCGTAACCAGGGCCGTGCCTTGGGCCCGCGCCGTTTCAATCGCGCGACGTAAAAGCGTCGCTCCGTAACCCTGACCGCGCGCGGACGGCAGCAGTCCCATGTAAACCACTTCCATCGAGGCCCGCTCCGGAACCCGGGCCATCAACAACACGCCCACCGCCTCGCGCCCCGACCGCGCCAACAGCCAGAAACGCGGATCGAACTCGCCGGCCGCACGATGGCTGGCCAGCGTGTCCTCGATGTCGCGAACGCCGCTCAGCGCGGCGCAATCCAGGCTCCCCGTGTAGGTTTCCTGGACCACTCGGGCAAACTCCCGATGCGCATGAACGCTGTATTCCTCCCAGGTCAGCGGAGGGTAGCTCCGGGTACGCGGCACCGGCTCCACTACGTCGCGTTCGAGATAAATCAGCTCGGTAAGACGTTTGAACCCCGCCCGCGCGAACAGATCGCGTTCAAGCACGGCTTCCGGCGCGATCACGCCCTGGACCAGCCGGACGCCACGCGATTCCGCACGGCAAACCGTCTCCTGCAGCAGGGAGACGACGGTGTCCGCATGCGCGGGGGTGGGTACCTGGTTGGGAATGAAGACGCTGGCCATCCGGCCGGGGGCGTCTACGCACAGGCAGGCGGTCTCGATCCGCCCCCCCTCTTCGGCCACCAGACAATGCTTCAGCGAGAGATTCTGACGAGATGCGTACCGGATCAGAGTATCGATCTGGCGATGGAGTTCCCCGGGGTCCATATTCGGCCGGGCCAGCAGCACGCCCAACGCTGCTCGAACCTCGCCTCTTTCGGCCGGCCGGATCACGTGCATGACTCAGGATTCTCAACGCTCGTTTTCTGGCTCTCAGCTTAACTTCCCGACCACCGGGAAACCCACAACTGAGGCTGAGAACCGCGGATCCCGATCCATCATCCCCCCATCAGACCGGCCGGCACCCGGCTGGTATAGCCCTCGACCTCCAGCTCGCATCGGGGCACCACCACCACGCTCCACGGACTGCTGCGTTCCAGGCCCGCGGATCGCTCCAGGCCCGGGTGGATGCGTTGCTCCTGCACGCGCACCCGCGGCCCCTCACGCCACACGCGCGTGATCTTCACGCCGATGTCCTCACCCAGCGTCGGCCCCAACGCGGTGATCAAGACCATTTGCGTCTCGAAATCAACCGGTACAGCCGTGACAGGCACCTGGGCCAGCGTGGCGGCATCATAGGCCACAATCCGCACCGGACGCGTAACATGCGACCATGTGCCGCTGGCCTCCCACAAGATGGGCAGATCCTCGATCACCCGCTCGACGGGGCATCGCTGCACATCCTGCCGATCCGTGCAGGCCACCACCATAACCAGCAACCAGGCCGCCCGCGAGCCGCGCCAGGCTGCACGACAGTACGTCCGGTTCCCTCTTTCCATGCCGCCTATCATAGCCGAAGGCCCCGCGCCGTGCTATCGCCGGCCGGGGCCTTGAATATTCGGATTGACGCCAAAGACCAGATCGTATTGTCCTTCCGGGTCCAGGCGCTTCGCGCTTCGGCCGGTGAGGCGGGCAGGATGCCCGCCCCCCAACAACGCCGACCGGCTGCTCTGGGGGAGGGCGGGCATCTTGCCCGCCTGGATTTCTCGGAGGGCGTGCATCTTGCACGCCTTTGACGGTCGATTGGCACTCAAAGCCGGATCGCAGCGGCCGGGCCGGGTACCCGGTGAAAGCTGGGTACCGGCCGTTTACGGCAAAGCGGCCGGTATGACGACCGGCCGCCACGCAGAACCGCCCGCTGTGCGCGGAAGCCTAAAGCAGCTCCAGCAACTCCGGCGGAATATCGTCTTCGTCGATGGCGCCGGACTGGATGGCCTGGGTCACCTGCTCGATCGTGTTCAGGTCATGGACGTTCAGAAAATCAACGATTGCCGCCGCCTGCTCGTCGGTGAGGCTGGGGATCTGCAGGTTGCCCAGATTGATGCCGAAGTCGGCGGCCAGTGTGGGCAGGTTGTCCGCCAGGATCTGCCACTCATCGGCGGTCATCGACTTCAGGCTACCCCCCATCAGCTTGGAAGCCGCCGTGAGCAGGGTACCGCCGCCTTGATTGCTGGTCCGCGGGTCGCCCACGCAGCCGGTGGTCATGGCCAGTAACAGTGCGCCCAGTATCCCCAGCGTGCCCCGTTTCAACGAGATCATAGTGTCCCCCCTAGAAGACCAGGATGATCCGTAAAAGGCCCGCCCGGCACCGCCCCAGCGATACCCGTAGGTCACAGGCCCCGGATCAACACATCGATGAGATCTTCGTCCGTGATGCCCAGGTTGCGCAGCTCCTGCCGCTTCTGATCCTCGGTGAGCTCGGGGTTGTCGAGGATCCGCGTGATGGCCTCCAGTCGAATGGGGCCGTTCACGCCCATGATCACATTGTGCGCGGGCGGCTGACAGCCGGGAACCCATCCGGCCAGGCACAAGGCCAGACCGGCCAGTTTCAGACCCACCCCCCGCCCGAAGCGACGGGAACAACGGCGGAAGAGAGAACCGCATACCATGTTCAAGCAGCTCCTTTCGATGCCACTACGGGCACGCCGCCGCTAAAGATATTGTCGTCCCGCACCGGCCACAAGCTTAACAGCCAAGCCCCCGCCGACGACTTTCCGCCGGGCGGCAGCACCGCAGCAGGGCCGTCCCCCCTTCACGCGCCTTCCACGCGCCCCACATTATCACCCCCTCCATTGAGTTGCCGGGTTATCGCTCCTATGAGGAACCTTCGAATTGCCCGCTTATGGGTCTATCCACCGGCCGGCGGGCACCTGTGGCAGAACCAACTCTTCTCCTCCCATTGGATGAGTGCCATAGCTGTTTGCAGTCGCGCGAGCGCCTTCAGCGATCCCCCCGTGCGAAGCACTCAGGAGTTTGCGTTTCTCTCCGCCCATCCGCGTTCATCCCCGTTCATCCGCTGTCGCTCTGTCTTGGCGTCCTTGGCGTCTTTGCGATTCAATTCCCCCATCCCCTTGTCTCCTTGTCCCCTTGTCTCCGTG
>JAAXZI010000081.1 GCA_012719955.1 Phycisphaerae bacterium
CACTTTCCCACCTTCTCACCCTTCCCCGCTATCCCCCGCCCCAACCCATCGCCTCTATAATCTTGACATCACTGCCGGGAGAGCCCATGCTCCAAGCCATGAACGAATCGCAGGTTGCAGCGCAGATCGACCTTTCCGTCCGCCTTGGCCGGCTGACCCTCAAGAACCCGGTTCTGACCGTCTCCGGCACGTGCGGCTACGGCGACGAGTACGCCCCCTTCATGGACCTCCGCCGACTGGGGGCTTTCACCACCAAGAGCGTCACCGTCAAGGAACGCAAAGGCAACGCTCCCCAGCGGATCGTCGAAACCGCCGGCGGGATGCTCAATGCCATCGGCCTGGCCAACGTCGGCCTCGACCGCTTCGTGGCCGAAAAGCTCCCCGTCCTGTCCCGCCTGGGGGTGCCGGCCATCGTGAACGTCGCCGGCCACAGCATCGACGATTACCTGGCCGTCTGTGCCCGCCTCGACCCGCTGGATGCCGTCGCCGGCCTTGAACTCAACGTGAGCTGCCCCAACGTCTGCGACGGCCTCATCTTCGGCACCGACCCCAAGGCTCTCGCCGAGCTGGTCAAGCAGGTCCGCGCCGTGGTCAAACGCGCCGTGCTGATCGTGAAGCTCTCGCCCAATGTCACCGACATTACGGCCACGGCCCGGTCGGCCGTCGATTCCGGCGCCGACTGCCTCTCGATGATCAACACCTTCGTCGGCATGGCCATCAACGTCGAGCGTCAGGAGCCCGTGCTGGCCAACCTCACCGGCGGCCTGAGCGGACCGGCCATCAAGCCCCTGGCCCTCAATCTCGTCTACAAGGTTTATCAGGCGGTGGCCAAACCCGCCGGTATCCCCATCATCGGCATGGGCGGCATCCAGAACTGGCGCGACGCGGTGGAGTTCCTTCTGGCCGGCGCCACCGCCGTCGGCATCGGCACGGCCCTGTTCATCGATCCCACCACGCCGCTGCGCGTCCTTGCCGGCCTGGAGGACTACCTCCGCCGCCACAACCTCAAGAGTGTCCGCGAGCTCACCGGCCGCCTCCGTCCCAATCGGAACGAACCCCCGGCGGGGTGAGGGGGAGATGGAGCGATGGAGAGATGGAGAGTAGGGGAGAGAGCTCGGGTAGGGGGCTGT
This sequence comes from Phycisphaerae bacterium, assembly GCA_012719955.1. Lineage (GTDB taxonomy): Bacteria > Planctomycetota > Phycisphaerae > UBA1845 > PWPN01 > JAAXZI01. The sequence goes on from JAAXZI010000081.1 coordinate 1,131, forward strand.
CCACTAGGTTTACAACCGTAGTCACCCATAATCTGGCCGACACTCTGCTTCAACGGAGTGCAGAGGCAGTCGCTTCAGGTGGAGCCAAACGCAACCTGTGGAAAGCGGTATCTCTCCCCCAGTTGCCGCCCCGGCGGGAGCGGGGCGAGAGGGGCCTTTTGTGGTACAATATGGGGTATGGAGGTGCCCCAGTGGCGACAAGAAACATAACGCTCAAGGGCAAAGTCCACGGCCATATCATCGAGCTGGACCAGAACCCCGGTATACCGGACGGTCAGGAAGTGACCGTCACGGTGCAGTCGCCCGCTCAGCCGGACCAGAAGCTCCCGCCGGGTGAAGGCCTGCGGCGGTCCGCGGGCGCATGGGCCGACGACATAGAAGGATTGGACGCATACCTTGAATGGAATCGCCAACAGCGGAAGCGCTCACGGCAGGAGCTTGAGCCATGAGCTTCCTACTGGACACAGACATTTGCTCCGCTCACCTTAAGCATGGTGGCAAGATCAGCAGCCGCTTTCTCCAATACACGGGCAGATTGCATATCTCAACGATAACACTTGGCGAACTCTATGCATGGGCGTTGCGAGCCAGTGCACCCCCTAAACGACTGCAAGGTTTGCGGGAGATGCTGAATGATGTAAACGTGCTGGATGTCACGGCGGAAGTCGCGGACAGGTATGGCCACGTGCAGGCCGAACTGCTTGATGCTGGGAGACCCGCGCCCGGCATGGACCTTCATGATCGCCGCGACGGCACTTGTCCACGACCTGACGCTCGTCACCCACAATACGCAGGATTTCGCCGATATCCCCGGTTTGCATGTCGTGGATTGGCTGAGCCCTTAACACGCGGAGGAGGGGAGAAGCCCATGTGGGGCACAACGCCGTCTTGTTACTGGCCATTCCTATAGCCACCGGGCTCATTTGCCGGCTGGCTCTCAGTCTATTCCTTCTCAAGAATAATCATGTGCTGCCAGGGTGGCGTTTTTACCGTCTCCATGAGCCGGAGCTCGAATGACTTCATCTCCTTGAGCACCTGCTGCGGATCTGTGGCAAGTCAATAACGCAAGCCCCCGGGCAGGGGCGCACGGCGCTCACACGGCGGGGAGGGAACGGACCGTCGGACACCGTGGGCGAGTGATTATCTCTTCTCTTGGCTGTTGCCCTTGGGGATATCCCCGTTTTGTGCCGACTAAGGCGGGCAGGATGCCCGCCCCCCAGGAGAGCTGTCCGCCGCAGTGGGCCTTTTCAGTGCTTCCGTGGCGAGCGCCCCGGTTCAACGCCCCGGCGCATTGCGTCCCGACTGGTCCCGCAGGGCCCTCACCTGATCCAGCAGACGCTCGCCCGACCGGCTGACCTGCCAGACCGTCACGTAATCGTAATTCCGGCCGCCGACCGCGCCGATCCGCCCCAGGCATACCAGGCGCGATTCCTGCGACAATTCCCCGTCGAACCGGATGCTCCCGGTCAGTGTTTTCCCGCCGGCCGCGCGGTCCACCTGGCTGTCGTCGATCTCGGCGGTCGCCCGGCAGGTCACGGTCAGCATCGCCCCCTCGGTCAGACCGTGGGCCTGAAGGTCGCCCTCACCCCGGCACTGCACGCGCACCTGCCGTTCCCGCTTGGGTTGCCCCTCGCGCGAGATGTTGACCACGATCGTGCCCTCGCTCTTCCAGGTGTCGCCGGCCAGACGCAGCCCGGAGTGCCCGCGGACCTCGCTCTGGCGGATGCCGCCCACGTGCAACACGCGATTCTCACCGGCCGCCGCCGACAGAAGGCGCATCAACTCCTCGTTCGGGCAGCTCCGCCCGGTGAATCCTTCCGTGGTGATCTGCTGGTTCGGCAGCGCCGCCAGTTTGCACCCGGTCTCCTCGTCCACCACCGCGCACCAGCGCACGAGTGTGAACGCCGGCGGCGCCTCCACCACCCGCGGCGGATCCTTCTTCTTCGAGCACCCGGCTGCAACAACCAGCGCGAGGCTTGCCGCCAGCACGGGCCGAACAAGGCTGCCGCTCAGAGAGTTGAAAACCGAAAACCGAGGATTGAAAACTCGCGGGCAACCCCCGCGTCGCACTTGCGAGGAGATCGGCGTCATGGACATATCCCTTCCTTGGGTTAAGGCCCTTCCCTGGTCTGATGACTCATTCCATGTTACTTCCCGCCACGAGTCTGCTCAACTGTCGCACTCGACTCACCCTGCCCGTGGGGCCGCGACAACCTCGGCGGAGCGAAGAAGAACCAATTCTGAGCCCGAAGCGCATGAGCCCGAAGCGCAAGCAAGGGCTGGCGCTGCCCACTCAGTATTCCCTCGCTTGCGCTTCGGGCTCAATCGCTTCCGCTTCGGCATTCCCTTGCTCGCGCTTCGGGCTCAATCGCTTGCGCTTCAGCAGTCCCTCGCTCGCACTTTGGCACTCCCTCGCTTGCGCTTCGGGCTCAATGGGCTGCCGGCGGAAGGCGAATCCTCGCCGGCCTCAGCTTCGTTTACCCGAAGACGGCTCCGAAGCTGCCACCGCCACCGGGAAAGCCCCGCTGACGAAAGCCTCTTCCTCGGCCGGAACCCCGCCCTCCGGCGGTATTTGCGAGGCCGGCGGCAGGTTCCGGTACCAGAACCAGTACAGCCCGCCCATGCACACCAGGAAGATCACCAACGTCACCCGGAACGCCGACCAGTTGCGAATCACCGCCTGCATGGGCAGCAAGAACAGGCAAACCTGCCAGCCCAGGGCGAAGGGCGTGGAGATCACGTCGTAGAAGTTCTCGCGGTCCGTCTTGCGCCGCTGTTCGGGTGAGAGCGTATGCCGCAACGGGCCCCATAGCCCGAACGGCCGGGTCGTCCGGTAGAAGTGCGTCAGCGTCTTCAGATCGGTGGGTGCATCCAGGTAGGTGCCGGCGATGTTCGCCACCAGGGTGATCGAGATCATGGCCAAGAACTGGAAGATCTCGTTCTTGAGCAGTTGAATGTCGGGGAACAGAATCATCCCGAACCACAGCACGGCCGCCCCTGCCAGCCCCACCAGCGTGCCCACCACCGTGCCGGCCGCGTTATACCGCCACCAGTACAGCCGCAGGAGGCGGGGAATCACCAGCCCGGTCCCCAGCCCCATGATGATCCAGCCCCAGATCATGTTGATGTTGGTCGTCTTGGCGGCCATGGCGAAACTGATCAGCGAGAGCACCGCGCCAAACGCATAGCTGGCCCAGATCAATTCCCGCGTGCCCGCCCGTGGGCGCAGATACGCCTGGTAAATGTCGCGGGTGAACAGCGCGGTGGACATGTTCACCTGCGGGGTGAATGTAGACATGGCCGCCGCCAGCAGGGCCACCACGAACAATCCGCGCAGCCCCTCCGGAATGCTGAACAGGATGACCGCCGGCAGAACACGCTCGGGATTGACCGTACCCTCATAGCTGCCCAGTTGGATACGCGTCTGCCAGTCCTCGGTCAGCAGTTGCGGCGATCGGAGCTGCTCGATGAGCCGCGGATAGTGTTTCTGTCGAATGGTGATATCAGCCAGGACGTCCTCCCATGTGTCCTTGGGGATGTTCTTGCCAAACCGCTGCTCGACTTCCGGCGACTGCTTGATGAGTGCGGTGGTCTGGGCCAGGATCTCGCGGTCCGAATAGAATTTGTCCACCAGGAACAACCCCATGACCGCAAAACCGATCATCATCGGCCAGCGGAACACCATGAGGCTGGCCCAGAACAGGCTGAGCAGACCGCAATCGCGCTCGTTGCGGGCGGCGAAGTACTTGGGGTCGTAGCCCCAGCCCATGCCGTCCAGAATCGTCTTGAGCAGGTAGAACATCATGAACATGGTCAGCGACTGGTACACCTCGTAGCCCCTGGGCATGGGCGTATGCCAGTGCGGCGCACTGCTGGTCCAGTTCTCTGCGCCCGTGACCCGGTTGGCCAGCACGGCGAGGTCCTCGGGCGAGGCCCCGACCTGGACGACGGCCATCGTGGTCACGATGATCACCGCCGCCACGATGATGAAGCACTGGAATACGTCCGTGTATACCACGCCGTAGAAGCCTGACATCATGCTGTAGATGATGGTCAGCCCGACCATGATGGCCGCGCACCACAGCGGCGGAAAGGGCATGAACATGGACAGGAAGAGACCCGCCCCCTTGATCAGGTAGGCCAGCATGCCGAGGTTGAAAACGATGTTGGCGACGGCCACGATTACCCGTGACCCCTGGGCCCAGCTTCCGGTGCCGAAGCGGTAGATGTTCCATTCGGCCATGGTCATGCAGTTGGACCGCCGATGCCACTTGCCCACCCACAACATGCCGAAGGCCAGGACCAGCACCGCGCCCCCGCGAAACTCGATGAACAGCCCGCGCGGCCCCAGCATGTACAGGAACGAGACGATCACCATCGTCCCGGTCATGTCCAGAAAATTGCCCATCCCGGAAATGCCCAGCGCCCACCAGGGAAGCGACTTGCCCCCCAGGAAGTAATCTTCCATGCTTCTCGATGCCAGCCGCTGGAAGTAGATGCCCATGCCCAGCAGAATCAGGAAGTAAAGCGAGATGACGCTGTAGTCCAACAGGTTCAGATAACGCACCAGGGGCTCCTGTCGATGAGAGGCCGTGTCCTGAGAGGCGGCGCACACGAAGGGATGGTTCCCCGCCTCCAACTACCGGCCCAAGGATACCCGATGGCCATTTACATGCAAAGTGGAATGAAGGCTCTCTGCCGGGGGTGGGAAATGCCAGGACGACGGATCGCCGAAGGCTGACGACTCAATTCATCGATTCCCGCGGCCGGCCGTCATCATCGTGGCGGTTTCGCCGCAGGTTTCGCTTCTCCAGCAGCACGCGCAGCTCGTTGAGCAGCGTGCCCGTCCGCCGGAAAACGTCCATCTCCTCGAGGATGTGCTGGCGGATTTCCACCGCGTCCAGGGGCAGCAGGTCCGCCGCCAGCCGGTCCGTCAGGTCACCCAGCGGGACGTCGCTGGCGATCATCTCCCGGCAGTCCTTGATGTGGGGCAGATCGTCGAAGACCGGAGCCGAGACCACCTTCTGGAGCAGATTGCGGGCGGCATATTCCCCATCCGTCGCCACGACGCTGGCGGCCGGAATCATGGGTTCCAACAAGGCCCGCCGGTATGTGCCGGATCGGTTCTCCTCCCGGACCCGCGCTCGGCAGATCCCCGCGAGGTTCAGGAAGTAGCGCCCGTCGGGGGTCTTCACGTGCTCGCGAATCCGGCCGACGCAGACGATAGGGTAGATCCTGGCCAGGTTGGTGTAGTAATACGGCTCGTAGCCCGCCCGCAGCAGGGCCATGGCAATGACCGGCTGTTCGTTCAGGGCATCGCGGACCATGGTCCGGTAGCGCGGCTCATAAATCTGCAGGGGCAGCGTGCCACCCGGCAACAGGACTACGTTGGGCAGGGGGAACAGCCCGATCGGCTCGGAGAACTCGGGGAACGGCTCGTTCATAAAATGCATTATAGATCTAAATGGTTCTCGGGCATATCCGGGTTGCCTGCCGGGCCGATCAGGAGTCAGCTCACGGCCTGCGCCGGCCCCCGACATCCACCCTGTCTTCTCCGGGTTCGTATGGGCCCGCCATGGGGAGCCTCGTTCAGGTGGATGAGCTTACGTCCCGGGTCAGCAGTTCGACCAGCAGTCGGATGGTGCCCTGGACAAACTGCAGGTTGGTGTGGCTGGGGATCTTGAGCGGCCGGACCATCGCAAACCCTACGGCGGCGTGTAGGATCTGCCAGGCCAGCCACTCCGGCGGGACGTCCCGGCGGATCTGGCCGGCTTCCTGGGCCTCGGCCATGACGCCGGCCAGCGCCTTCACGTACCGGTCATAGTGGTCGCGGATGGCCTGCTGGATGACCGGATCATCCGTCTCCGTCTGGGCGTGGAACAGGAGCTGATAGACACTGGCCGTCCAGGGATCGGAAGTGGCCGGGTTCTTGTAGAGCAATATCTTTAATTTTTCCAGCGGCGAGGAAATGCCCTCCATGGCTTCCTGCCAGTTGTTGAACACGTCATCAGCCACTTTTTCGATCAGGGCAATGAACAGCTCGTGCTTGTTGCGGAAGTGGCGGTAGATGATCGGCTCTGAGATGCCGGCATGGGCCGCAATCCTGGCCGTGGTGGTTCCGCGATAGCCGTAGCGCGCAAAACACTGGGCCGCCGCATCGAGCAGTTGGTTCCGGCGGTCCTCAGCTTTCATTCGGGGCACGTTGTTATCTCGCGGTTGTAGTTTTTCCGTCAGGCATTGTATCTATCCGGACGACGAGTACAACCCACCCCAAAGGCGAAAAAGAGACAAGGGGACTTGGAGACAAGGAGAAGCCCCCACGGAAGGTCTCCTTGTCCCCCTGTCTCCTTGTCTCCCTGTCCGGCCGGGGAACACGCAGCGTCAGCCGGTCTTGACCTCGATCCTTCGCGGCTTGGCGTCCGGCCTCTTGGCGATCTTGACGGTCAGCACGCCGTTCTTGAAGGATGCGTCCACTTTGTCCGGATCGACGTACCCGGGCAACTGGATGCTACGATGGAACTTGCCAAATTGGCGTTCCACGTAGTGGTAGTTGCGTTGTTTCTCCTCGTGTTCTTCCTTCTTCTCGCCGCTGATGGTCAGCATGTCGCCGGTGACGTTGATATCGACGTCCCGGGCTTCCACGCCGGGCAGTTCGACCCGTACGACGACCTCATCATCCGACTCGGACAGGTCGGTCCTCAGTCCGCTGGTCCAGCCGCCGAACATCTCGGCCAGGCCGGTGGCGCCAAACGGGTCTCGAAGGAACCGGTCAAACATTTCATCGATCTCTCGCCGCAGACTCGGCAAGGACATCTCACCTCGTCTGGGGCCTTCAGTCTTCGTTCGCCATGGTATCAGGTTCATTGGTGACCTCCCTTACAATCCAGGATGATCCAGGCGATGGTGCCGCCTTCAGCAGAGCCACCGCCCGGCCCTGCTCCAATGGTTCCAGTACCTGCCAGCCAGGCCTGCGGCCTCAGGAAGAGACCTTGACCTGGATTTTTCGCGGCCTGGCCGCCTCGGTTTTCGGAAGATGGACGGTCAACACGCCGTTCTTGAATTCAGCCTCGATCTTGGACGCGTCGATCGCCTCTCCGATCTGGAACGACCGGTAGTAGTCGCCCACGCCGTACTCATACAAGAGCCAGTCGAGGTCCTCTCCCTTTCGTCGAGGTTCTACCCGGGCATGCAGCGTTAACATGCCCTGTTCGTAATCGATCTCGACGTCCTCGGGCCGGGCCCCTGGTACGTCGGCAACCAACAGCAACTCATTCTCCAACTCGATAATGTCCACGCCCGGCGAGTAGACGCGACCGCCCCGGATATACTCCGGCTGCGTCATCGCGCCTTCACGCTTGCCGGTGGGTTCCATGATGGTGCTTTCGTTTGCCATCTTCACGCTCTCCTGTCCTTGTGCCGTTTCTTCCGCCTTTTTCCGCCGTCTTGATCTCGTTTATTCCGCCGTTTTGACCTCGATTTTACGTGCCTTGGCCGCCTCGGCCTTGGGCAGCGTCAAGGTCAGCACTCCGTCGCGCAGGGTGGCCTCGATCTTGTCGGTGTCCACTTCGACCGGGAGCGTCAGCACGCGGCTGAATTCGCCGTAGCCCCGCTCCTGGCGGTGGTAAACGAGGTTTTCGCCCTGGCACGGATTGCGCCGTCCCCGAATGGTCAGCTCGTTTCCGGCCGCCGAAATCTCGAGGTCCTCCCGAGCCACGCCGGGCAGCTCCGCCTCAAGGAAGAGGTTGTTGCCGTCCTCCCAGACGTTCACCGCCGGAAAGGCCCGGCTTCGGACCAAGCCCCCATCTCCGCCGGTGAATGCGTCGAACAGACGATCGATTTCCCGGCGAAGATCGTTATACGGCGCCCACACATTCAATCGCCTCGTCAACATATGCATAGCCTCCTGTTCTTAGATGACCGTGCGAGATCGTGCGACACGCCATGAGACGCGCCGCCACGTGGTGTCTGCCTCTGCTTTTGAGCAGTGCGAAACGCCAGAACCATCCACCACAGCGCAAGCGCCGTGGCATGCACATCGTGCGTTTGGTTGTCTCATCGTCGTGCCCGGTCAACCGTGATGTTTCATTCTGCCACTGGTCAACAAGCAAGAGATGTGCCACCACCCGGGTATTTGCCTGATCCGCCCTAAACCCCCAAAACATGGGAAATTAGCGAAAAAAGAGGGGTTGGTATGTCAGAGTTGCCTGATCGGCCATTTTGTCAGTAAAAGGGATATAATCCTGTCCATATCGTCTCTGCGGCTCTGCCTGTGCGGGCCGCCGGGCCAAATGGACTGTTTCCAGGAGAGAGTGACCGTGCCCAACCCGGTTTTGTGGTTGATCGATCATCCCACCATCCTGCCGTTCATCATTTTCGGACTGCGCATCTGCGACGTGTCTTTGGACACCCTGCGGATGATCTGCACCGTTCGCGGCCTGCGCCTGCTGGCGGCGATGTTCGGCTTCTTTGCGGTGCTTATCTGGGTGGTCGCGATCTCCTCGGTGATGAAGAAACTGGACAACCCGTTCAACCTCGTGGCCTACGCGGCCGGTTATGCCACCGGCAACTGGGTGGGCATCTGGTTGGAGAGCCGGCTCGCTCTTGGCCAGCAGCTCGTGCGGATCATCTCCTACGACCTCAACGGATCTCTGGCCGAAGACCTGCGCAAGCAGGGCTTTGTGGTGACTGAACTGGAGGGGCAGGGGCGGGATGCGCCCGTGAAGGTCTGCTTTATCGCCGCCCGCCGTCGGGAGGTCCCGGCATTGATCAGGTATGCCCAGCAGTTGGACCCCAATATGTTCGTAACCGTGGAGGACGTCCGCACTGCGAACCGCCCACTGCGCCGCTTCGTGCCCGGCCGCCTGGGGTCTCCACCGGTGATCCCGCCGACATGAGCGATCCGCCACGCGGGGGGCAGACCGCATCGGCCGCTTACGGCGCTGGCTGGGTCGTGCCCCGGCTGATCCTGACGTGGATCACGCCCGCTTCGTCGAACCACAGCGGGTCAATGGCCAGGAAACGCTGCCAGTTGACTTGATCGTTGCGCTTCTGGTGATACACCATCCACAGCTTGCCGTCCGGACCGCTCACCACGCAGTGATGGCCGGGGCCGAAAATGCCGTTGCCGCGTTGGGCGATGGGGTTGCCCGGATGCTTGGTAAACGGCCCGAGAGGCGATTTAGCGGTGGCATAGCCGATCGCGTAGTGCGGCGTGTCGGCCCCGCTGCCTGAATACATCAGGTAGTAAACACCCTTGTGCTTGAGCATCCATGGCCCCTCGGCTATGGGTCCGCCGCGCCTTTCCCATTCATCGGTCGGCGAGATAAGCACGATCGGCTCACCGGTAAGCGTGAGCGGGTCTGCCATCGGCCGGACCGCTATCCGGTTGGGCCCGCCGGACAGGTCGCAATAGTAGAGGTACAGCTTGCCGTCGTCGTCGCGAAACACGTGGGCGTCGATGGCATCCTGGACCAGCGTGCCCTGGTCCGCGAACGGCCCCAGCGGGTCGGGCGAGACGGCCACGCCGATCAGCTTGCCCCCGCCAGGGCGGTCCACCGTATAGTAGAGGTAAAAGCCACCGTTTCCTTTCGTGTCGTGGAACACGTCCGGCGCCCACGCGCCCCCGCGCGCATCGGCGAAGCACTTGCCCTTCCGCTCCCAGTTGACCAGGTCTTTGGATACGAACACTTCGTAGCCTTTGCAGTCCCAGGTCGGATAGAGGTAATACGTGCCGTTATACCGGATCACCGCCGGGTCGGCCGGACCGATGTGGGGGATGATCGGATTGCGGTAGGTGCGCGCGGGCCGGCCCGCGTAGCCTTCCACCTGCGCCGGCCGGGTCTGGGTGGTGGGGGGAGCGGTCTGTGCGCCCGCCACGCCGGTCAGGGCCCAGGCGCAGGCCGTAAGGATAGTCACCGCCTTCCGCCGCAGCGCGTCGCATTCTTCCGTCAACCGCCCGGCGTACCTTTCTTTCCGGCCTTCCGACTTGCTCACTCTTTCACTCCTCTATCAGGAATTGATTCACGCCTTACCCGCCGGCACGTCGATCGGTTCGACTCCCAGGGGCACCGACTCGGACCCGGCACGTTGCCGGGCCTTTTGTTCCGCCATCACCACGACATGCTCCGGCGTGCGGAACAGCAGCCCGATCACGAACGTGACCAGCCCGCCGATGGTGGCGTACCAGGTGAACTCAATGCGGAAGGGCATGACCAGTGGGGTCGCCCCGGGGCGCATCGCGTTGAACGCGTCCACCAGCAATCCGCTGGTCACCAGGATGGCCAACAGGCCGGCGGTCACCGCGATCATGTTGCCTCGATCCGAGCCGCGCCGCCGGGTGACCATGCCCAGCACGAATACGCCCAGCATCGGCCCCAGCACGTAACCGGCCACGCCCAGGGCGATGGGGATGATGGTCATCTTGGGGTTCTTGACGTTCAACACGGCGAAGATGATGGCGATGCCGATCATCAGCGCGGCGAACAGCGCGGTGAACAGTCGGGCGGCTCTCACGTGGTGCTCATCGCTGCGGTGGCGGGCCAGGTAGGGGATGTACCAGTCGTTGGTCAGGCTGGTGGCAAGCGAATTGAGCGCGGCGCTCAGCGAGCCCATGGCCGTCGCAAAGATGCCCGCCAGCACGAAGCCGCGGACCACCACGGGCATGCCCATCAGGATGTACTGACCGAACACGTCGTTGTCCTTCATCGGCCGCAACTCGGGATGTATGTTGTAGAAGGCGATCAGCAGCACGCCGATGAAGGTGAAGGCCGCGGTGACGGGAATGTTCATCAACGCCGAGGAAACCAGCGACAGGCGGCTCTTCTTGTACGTCTCGGCGGTCAGCATCCGCTGCACCATGTCCTGGTCCGTGCCGAACGCGGCCATGCCGTGCAGGGTCGTGGCGATCAGGGCCGACGGCAGGGTGTACTTATTGCCCAGCAGGAGCACGAGGATATCCCACAGGCTCATGCCCGGCTCCACCTTCTCCAGGCCGGTCAGGAAGTAGCCCTGGGTCGTTTTCATCTCCGGCACGTACGCTGCCAGCACGTGAAATGCGTTGATGAAGCTGCCTTCGCCGATCTTGTAAAGAAGCGTGCCGATCGCGACCAGTGCGCTGGCGAACATCAGCGTGGCCTGGATCACGTCCGTCCAGATCACCGCCTTGATCCCGCCGATGGCGGTGTACAGACAGGTAATGACCGTGAGCAGGACGATGGCCCAGACATAGGGTTGCCAGCTCTCCAGTTCCCCGTATTCCACCGCCCGGCCTTCCACGATCAGCCGCCAGGCCAGCACCATGATCAGCGAGGGGATATACAGGCGTACGCCTGAGGCCAGTGTCCGCATGATCAGGAAGAGGATCGAAACGTAGTTCTTGGACATGGGGCCGAAGCGGACGGCCAGGAAATCGTAGACCGTATACACCCGGTATGTGTAGTAGGGCTTCAAAAAGAGCTGACCCACCAGCACGCGTCCGAGCAGCAGCCCCAAGGCCAGTTGGACATAGGTGATACCCCGGGTGCTGAAGCCTTCGGCAGGTCCGCCGATGAAGGTGGCCGCCGAGACCTCCGCGGCGATGATGGAGGCCATGACCGCCCACCAGGGGACCTTGCGCCCCCCGAGGGCGTATCCCTCCAGGGTTGTCTCCCGTCGGCCGATCCGCAGGCCGATGAAGACGATAGCGGCGAAATACAGGACAATAATCGATCCGTCGATCAGCAGTTCTACTGGCTTCATGGCGGGATTGTACCGGCTGGGCTTAATTCGCCAAAGCCCTCCTGGAGTGCGGCGGCCGAGAAGTCACTTTGGCTTGACCTGGAATGCCTTAACCCTGCAGCGCAATGTAGGCCATTTTCCGTCGCGGCTGGACTCCGTACCGGCAATTTGGCCCGTAAGAGGGCCGGCGCCCAGCTTTCGCCGGATACGCGGCCTGGCCGCTGCGACCTCGCGCTGTAGTACTAAAGCGGTGGAGACGCCGTTGCGGTGGTTCCCCACCGGCACCTGGGTTCTCAGCGGGTGATTTCGACCAGCCGGATGGGCCCGACGAAGACGGTGCAATCCAGGGCGAAATCGCGAACATCCTCGACGCGCAGGCGCAGGTTCAGCGTCTTCATGTCTTCCGGCAGCGTAGGCAGATCGACCAGGAACCACTCGCCCTCCGTGCGGTGAACGCCGATATCCGCCTGCCAGATGGTCCGGCCGTCCATGATCAGTTGGATCACGCGATGACCCGCCCAGCGGTTGATCACCGTTTCGCGTCCGAGGCTTTCGCGGTTCCAGTGGGCCAGATACAGCAGCAGGTGGAGGCTGTCTCGTCGGCCGGAGACGGGAATCTCCACCGGTAACTCGGCATAGTCGCCGCGCGTCCCGGCGCCGTCCCGGGCCATCCAGAAACAGGTCACGTCGCCGCCTTTACGGGAAGAGACGGTTGCCTGCCACTTGCCCCAGAACAGCTCCTGGGGTTGGGGCGCGACCGTCGCGCGGACGACGGATTGCGCACCTGCGGCGCCGCTGCTCCAGCGAAGGGGGGGCTTGGCCAGGTTGGCGAGCATCTTGCCGATGTCGTAGATGTAGTAGCCGAAGTCCTTGAGGTGCGGCTCGAGCATTTCCTGGCGATCGGCCATCATCTTTTGCCAGTCGGCGGCGCGCATTGCGGCTCGCTGTGCCCAGAACTGCACGTACGTATCGGTCGGGGAAAGATGGCCGAGTGCAGCCCGGATGCTGTCGAGATCCCGATTGAGGCGCTCACGCACTGAATCGGCCAGTCGATCGACCTCCTCCAGCCGGCCGGCGTGAAGGGCGGTCAGCAGCTCGCGCTGGTGCGCGGGATACCAGTACTCGGGGTAGGGGGCGGTGGCCGCCGCCCGGCCGATGCGGAGCTCGACCGCCATCGGAAGAAGATACTGCTTGTCGAGCAGTCCTTTGGGCAGCATACTTTGCCGGGCGGCACCGGCGCTGATGGCTTTATGCAACTCCTCAAGGCGGGCCAGCAACGCGAGGGCCCGCTCGCGATCTTCCAACCTGTTGAGCCGTGCCGGGAAGAGCGGGTACATCTTGCCGCCTTCGATGGAATAGCGGAACAGGCTCTTGACCTCGATCAGGGTGTCGTCGAAGGCCACGGCCTGTTCCACGAGTTCCGGCCCGAACACCGTGTCATAGATGCGTGCTCGCAGGGCGTTCCAATCATGGCCGGCCGGGTTCCACGCCCACCAGCCGATCACCGGGATGAGATAATGTGCGCCCCACGTGTTGCCGCCCCATGGCATGACAGCGGCTGTGCAACGGCCGGCATCCGCGAGAACATCGTAGGTCGGCCGATTCCACCCCTCCCGCAGCGGCATCACGTGGTTATAAGGGTTGCCCGAGTTCAGGAGCGATCCGCCCGTGCGCGTGTGCGTGAACCCTGGCAGGGGCCGGGGCCAGTTGTGCCACCAGCTCACGCCGGTCTTCAGACCGATCCGGCGAGCCTCCGCCAGCCGCTCGAGCGTAGGGGTCGGAGTCCAGAACCACAGGGCCTGCTCCATGCCCGGGATCTGCATGACCTTGCGATTGAAGTCGCCGTTGGAGTCGTCGTCGATGGTCTGATAGGAGCCCTTGGGCGGCGTGACGGCGATTTGGGCGCCGGTGATGCCGTGCGCTCGTCCGAGAGCGAGAACATCGGTCACCAGTTTCACCGGGTCCTCGCCTGGTCCCTTGTCGTCGAAGGAGATCCACAGCCCATCCGCGCCCATTGCGATCGCTTCCCTGAAGCTGTCGATGGCCTGGGAGAATTGTTCCCGCTTGATGCCGCAGTTCACGATGGCGAACACCACCATGCCACGCTTGCGCGCCTCGGCGACCGTCCGCTTGACGGTGTCGGGGTCCAGTTTCTCGCCGGGCTCGGTCGCGTAGATGCCCTCGCGCAGGTCGATGAAGTTGATGCGCGAGGCCGCGTAGCAATCCAGCTCGCCGGGGCGGAAATAGTTCTGCATCGTGGTCTGGGGGCGGCCGCGCCACGGAATTGACGGCCAATCCCGGATGGAGGCGCGGACCAGGGCCAGGTCGGCGCCCTTGCCGGTGATCATCTGGAACAGCGTGTCCTGCCCGTAGATCACCGCGCGGGCGTTGCTGCCGCCCACGATGACCAACTGCCGGCTGTCCTCCGGTACAAACTCAATGACGTAGCCGTCATGCCCCGGCGAATCCGGTCCGAGCCCGATGTTCATCTTCGAGCAGATCGCATCGAGTTCCGGATGCGTGGAACGCTGCCCCAGGAGGATTTCAACGGCGTAATGCCGGCGACCGGGCTCAGCCGTGACGATCGGCCAGTGAACGCCGTGTCGCCGGGCGACCGTGCTGCGGAGCGTGTCGGCCGCATACCGTTCCGGTTCGCTGGGGGTGGTTCCCAACACAATGGCGACCTGATCGGCGCCGAGCTTGACCGGCTCATCGTTGGACCACTGGACCTGCTGGGGAGCGGGCACCAGCCGGTGGGGCGCACTCGCCGCCACCACCCAGGAACTGCAACCGACCAGGACCAACGCTGCAACCTTCAGGTATCCGGGCATTCGGTAGAACATATTCATCTCCATGGCTTGCCACTTTACTTGTCAACAAGATAAACGTCAAATGGTTGACAAATGCGCGGGCTGATTTCGGCCGGCTGGGGGGCTGCAAACCTGGCCGGCCGCTCCTGCCCGCGGGCTCGCGAACGGGGTTGGGACGCCCGTCTGACCAAAGCTTTTTCACGTCTGGTCGCGCTTGACTCATCGCCGCCCGACCTCAATAAATGGGTGCATTCACTCTCGAAGCGCGGGAAAGGGGATCTTTTCCTCATCGTGATCGCGGATGCCAATGGGAAGCGGGATCCGCGAAAGTCCATTTTGCGCCCCGGAGATGCCTATGGCCGAGTATGACCCCCATGCCCAAGAACCTGTCGTTATGGAGCCCACGGATCGCTACATCACCGTCCAGCAGCACCTGATCGAACAGCAGGCCAGGCATCCGACCGCGACCGGGGAGTTCAGTTGGCTGCTCTCCGGCATCACCCTGGCCACCAAGATCATTCAGACCAAGGTTCGCCGGGCCGGGTTGATCAATATTCTCGGCGATCTCGGCACGCAGAACATCCACGGCGAGCGTCAGCAGAAGCTCGACGTCTTCGCCAACGACATGATCCAGTACTGCCTGAGCTTCCGCGGCAATGTGGCGGTCATGGCTTCCGAGGAACTCGACGAACCCGTGGTCATCAAGTCGCGCAACGGTCATCCGCGCTATGTCGTGGTCTTCGATCCGCTGGACGGCTCCACCAACCTCGACGCCAACGTCTCGGTGGGCACCATCTTCGGCATCTACCACCGGGTCAGCCGGGGCCCGATCACCGACGGCGGTCTTGCCGATGTGCTCCAGCCGGGCATCCGCCAGCTTGCCGCCGGATACGTCGTCTACGGTTCCAGCACCGTACTGGCCTATACCACCGGCCACGGCGTCCACCTGTTCACCCTTGACCCTGAGGCCGGCTCCTTCATGCTCTGCAACGAGAACGTCCGTATCCCCGAGCAGGGTGAGAAGAGCCGGATCTACAGCGTCAACGAGGCTAACTCGGATTCGTTCCATCCCGGCATCCAGGAATGGCTGCGCTGGGCCAAGACTCGTGCGGCCGGGCCGTACACCTCGCGCTACATTGGCTCGATGGTCGCGGACGTCCACCGCACGCTGGTGTGCGGGGGCGTGTTCATGTATCCCGGGACGGCCAAGACGCCGCGCGGCAAGCTCCGCCTGCTCTACGAGGCCAACCCCATCGCCTTTCTTCTCGAGCAGGCCGGCGGCATGGCCACCGACGGCCAGAACCGGATTTTAGAGAAGCAGCCGACCGAACTGCACGAGCGCACGCCGCTGATCTGTGGGGCATCGCGCGATGTGCGGCACATCATGTCGATGATCCAGGGCTCCGCGACCGCGCCGGGAGTCAGATCCGCCCCCACAACCACCCTGGGGCATGCCCCGGCCATGTGACGGCTGTGCGCGATATCGCCTGTTCCCGGCTGTGCCGCCGCTTGCGGCCGTAGCGGCCGGGCTCCGTACCGGCCGTTCACTCGCTACCGGCCGTTCGCCCACGGGCTGGCGGGAATTGAGCTGCCAGGAGTGAAGGCGGCAAGGTCGGGCGTCTGGACGAGATGCCAAGGCCTCAAAGAGCCGTGGGCTTTCGGCCCGCGGCGGTGATGCGTCGACGAACGCTTCGCGGGGGGCAATGCCTCGCAAAAGAAGAGATGGGGCCGACAACCTTTCTGCAAGAGAGGAGCTATGTGATGCGCCAACTCAAACGAATATGGAAGTTGCTGCTGATTGCTATAGGCGGCGCCGTGCTCTACGGCGGATGCCTCGTATTCGAGAACGGTGGATTCAGCGTTATCTAAGTTCCCCGTTGCCGGTCCCGAGTCTTCCGCGTCGCCCCTGCCTGTGGTGTCGGAAACCTGCCGGTGAGGGCACAGAAAACGGTGCCAGGACAGAAAAAGGTGCCAGGAACCGTTGTTTTTGCGCTGCGCGCCCAGGAGAAAAAGACGCCGGGGTCGCTCCGCAGCACACCCGCCCGATCAGTTTGGTTGCCTTGACTCCCTGTGTCGTCGTCGCGCTAATTGCAATTGCGTCCGCATCGCATTTTCCCAGACTCCTCGGCCTGCGTGTCGGTGGCTTCGACCAGCCCGGCATTCTGCAGATCGCGAATCAGCGTCTGGCCCCGCTCCTTCACGAACATGCATTCGCCCAGGCGCTTGAAGCTCATCGGAACAGCAAGGAAATGTGTATGGCGCGCTCCGGATTCCCAGTGAGGCTCGCTCCTCCTCGCTAGTGACGTTTCCAGTACACCAATTTCTCGTCGGATCAGGCTTTCTTGTCAGATCAGGCGGGCAGGATGCCCGCCCCCCAGAA
>JAAXZI010000005.1 GCA_012719955.1 Phycisphaerae bacterium
ACGTGGGGATGGTGAGAAAGCCCCGGTGGGGTCAAGATAGGAGCCCCGGTGGGGCGGAGATATAAGCCTCGGTGGGGCAGAGATAAAAGCCCCGGCGGGGTCAAGATAAAAGCCCCGGCGGCGCCGAGATTGCGGTGCCGCCGGGGCTCTTCGTTTTGTGATTGCTGGGGGTATTCGTTTTGCGACTGTCGGAGAGCTATTCGCCTTGCGACTGCCGGAACTATTCGTTTTGTGGCTGCCGGGGCTATTCGCTTTGTGACTGTCGCATCCTGCTTGCCTTTGCGTCCTGCTTACGTTTTCGCACGCGCGAAGTCAGCCCTCATGTGATCCGAAATCAGGATGCACGTGAAGCGATTCAGGATTCACGCGGAGCAACCCAGGATGCGCGTGCGCGGCTCAAACGCCGGCCTTCTCCGTTTTCTGCTCGTCCAACTCCGGATGGGCGGGCTTCCAGCCCACCCGCGCCCGGATGTTCTCGGGGCTGAACCAGTTCATCGCGAATTGTGACCGGTTTCCAAAGCTCAGCATTTGTTCCGCGCGCTCACGCTCGGCTTCATACTCAGCCTGGGTGACGGGCAGAATGTCCACGAGTTCCACGACCACGTAGCGCTGCTGGCTCTCCAAGGGATAAAGGGCCACCTTCGTAGGCTGAGTCGTGGTCTTGCCGGCCATGGAGAAGACCGTCTCGACAAACTCGCCCTTGGGATCAAAGCCAATCTCCTGCACGCGCGTCGGCACCGACCGGCCAAACTGTGCCTGGTGACGGGCGAACGGTTCAGGCGTAACCACCGGCGTGGTGCCGAGCTTCTGAGCAAGTTCGGGCATTTGCTTCACCGCTTCCTCGAGGCCGACCTGCTTGGCTCGCTCCAGCAGTTGCTCGGCCAGTTTCGCGGCCTCTTGGGCCCCGCGCTGGGCACGAAGATCGGCTCGAAGCCGGTCCTTGACCTCCGCCATGCTGGCCGGTGGCTGCTTCGGCTCGACCGCGATCGTCCGGAAGACGTACACGTTGCCTTCGTAATCCACGAAAGGCTCTGAAAGCGTCTCGTACAGGTTATGGAACCAGCGGGCCTGCCGCTGGAGGGTCGGATCCTTCGGATCGGCCGCCAGCCCCTGGACCAGGAAGGCCGCATCCCTCAGGCTGATCATGTCCGGGGTCCCCTGCAAGGCTATGGCATTGGCCACGGAGCCAAGAGCATAGAAGCCCGTCCGATCAACCATCTGCGTCCGGTGATAAGCCAGCGCGTCGTGGGCCCGGGACCGGAAGGCGTCCACAATCTTCGGGTAGCGTTCATGATCCAGGGCATCCGCCGGCGGCTGCCTGTAGCCCGGCTGGGTAGCGGGCTGGGTCGCCCAGGGGGCGCTCAGCGCCTTGGCCATTTCAGTCCCAAGCCGGAGGGCCTCGCGCTTGGCCTTGGTCATCGCCAGGTCTTTGAGAACCGCGGCCCGCGCCTCGGTATAGTTTTCGTATTCAACGGCCGGAGCGGTCGACGGCTGGGTTTCGGGCGGCCGGGTGAACTTCTTCTTGTTCTCTTTCCAGTACTTGTGCGCCTCTTCGTCATCGACGTTCTGGTGCTTGGCCAGTTCGGCCGCCTTTACCTGGATGTACTCAATCTGCACCCGCTCCGGCTTGCGATAGCCGAACCGATCCTCGCCCATGCCGGGGTCTTTATCCTTGTACTTCTCGAACTGCTGCCTGTACTCCTCCTCCGTGGGCTCATAGGCGGGATCAATAAACTGCGCGCCGTTGAGAATGGCCATTTTCACCTTGGCCTTTTCAGCCGTTTCGCGAAGGTAATTCTGAATGTCCGCCTCGCTGACCTTCAGGGCCTGAAGATCGGTGAGAAACGCCAGCCGGACGCGCGAAAAAGCCTTAAGGGCCCGGTCGATGTCGGCATTGGAGACCTTGTATCGCTTCCGAAGGCTATCAATGGCTTCACCGGCGAGCGACTCTCGCATCTGGGCGACATCGGCATCGGGTACATGAATGCCCCGCCGTTGCGCTTCGCGGTCGAGCATGTACCATTCCTGGAGGTCCAGCGGTTCGCGGATCTGCCCGGCGAAGTACATGAAGAAGCTGTGCCAGGGGATTCCGAGGCCATTGAGGATCTCAACATCCTGCCGGACCGCGTAAATGTCCTCCAGCGGGATGGCTTGTCCGTAAACCTCGCCCCACTCCACATC
>JAAXZI010000082.1 GCA_012719955.1 Phycisphaerae bacterium
CTTCCTGCGAAGAAATCGTGAACCCACGTCCGGAGGACGTGGGCCACCCCGGCTCAATCACCGAACAATAGGCCATCTTCCGTCCCAATCCATCCCTGGGTGGCCCAGGTTCTCTGAACCTGGGTTCACGATTTTTGATGATCAAGATGCTTCCTGCAAAGAAATCGTGAACCCACGTCCGGAGGACGTGGGCCACCCGTCTCACCGGTCAAATGGGGTCAGAAGTCTTCCCCCTCCTTGAGGCCCAGCTTGGACCGGAAGCGAGCCTGGGCGGCGTCGATGCGCGTGGTTTCGTTCCACATCGGCACTTTGTACTTGGCGCAGAGTTCAAACAGTCGCTTCACCAGTGGACGCGTGCGCGCGATGAGGGCCGGATCGAGCGGCTTGTCGTCGGGGGCGGCCCAGGCCGGCTCGATGGCCGCCCGATAGGCGCAGATCGAGGCCTTTTCCACCCGGGCCTTGAGGGCCTCGCTGTCGGCCAGCGCAAGGGCCTCGGCGAAGGCGTCCAGCGCCTGGCGGGCGATGTCCTCGTCGATCCCGTAATCCTTCGCCTGCCCGAAGCAGTTGCGGTGGATGCCTTTTCGCAGCGCGTTGTCGTGGTGGGCGTTGATGAACCGCCGGATGGGCGGGGCCGCCGGCCCGTAGTGCAGGTCGAGGAATTCATCCTGGAGCGTCTGGGCGCTGCGGTTTGGATCCCACAACAGATTGGCCATGATGTAGTTCCGCAGGTCGGAGAGTTCGGCGCCGGTGGTGTTGCCCGCGGCCTGCATGAAAATGCCTTTGGCTCCCTTCTCCACGAAATACCGGATGTTGGGCTCGATCACGCGCAGATTGGGGAACGGCAACAGGTAGTTGGAAAAATTCGTATTGTAGTTCCAGATGAAGATCTGGTCGGTGAGTTTGTTCCACTCGGCCATGTCCGCGCAGAAGCGCGTATTCTTCTCGCATTTGGGATCGTTGATGGGATGCACGCAGCAGCATTCGATGCTGCAAAGCTGGATCTGCACGTTGGGCCGCGGCTTGATGGTCTTGGGCGGCTGGCGCGTGTACTGGTAGCTCAGCGTGCCGACCTTGACGTTCGGATGCTCTTTGGCCACCACGTCGGCCACCGCATTCACGAACGTCAACAGCATACCCATCGGTGAGCCCTCGGCTTCGTCCACGGCTTTGCATTGCGGGCACTGACAATACTTGTAGTTGTCATTCTGACTGACGCAGACATTCTCTTTTTCCGGATGGGCCTTCAATTCGGCCAGTACCGACTCGGTGACAATTTTGAGCACATCGGGATGGCTCAGGCACGGTTGCGTATCAAACCAGTCATTCTTGCCCTCGGCCAGGCGCTTGCCGTCGCGCAGAGCAAAGTACTCGGGATGCTCTTTGCCGTACTTGGCCAGCGGAACCTGGTAGCCGAAGCTATGGTTGATCAACGATTGCCCCGTCTTGCCCCCGTACCGGGGATCATCGCTGATGGTGTTCACCCGCAGTCGGGCGGCAAAGGCCGGGTTGTTGTTGGTCTCCCCATAGAAGGTCCAGCGGAACGACAGCGGCGGATGGTACGAGCGATCCAACGGCCCCACCACCTTCTGACCTTTGAGCCTGGGTACGTGAACGTGATCGACGGTCAGGAAGCGGACGCCGAGATAGTCTTCGAGGAAGGTGTAGACCCCGTACAACGTGCCCCGCGGCCGACCGCCGGCAATCGCGATCAGGTTATCGCGGACAACGATGCGCAGATCTTCCGGCCCCATCTGATCGACGGCGAAGCCCACCGGGCTGGCCTGCATGGCCTTGCCGGTCCCGATGAACACGTGCCGATCCAGCCGGTCGGGGTTCCTGGTGATAGGCAGTTCGACGCCGGCAGCCTGAGCCAGGTGGGTTCGAAACTCCTCAGCCGCATACACCTCGCTGGGCGGGGCGCCCTCCGCCACGACAATGTCCCAGCCGGTCAGCCGGGCCAGATCCACACCTTGACCATCGGCAGCCAGCACCTGAGCGGCGATGCACGATAACACACCAGCAATCCCTGCGATCAGCAACCGGGTCATGATAGCTCCTTTCTGGTCAACCCCGCGTCCGCGGGAGACTGAAGATCGGCCGCAATCCTATCGTGTCCAAGGCGAACCCGCTATCTGCCGGTGCTTCCTGCCCCATGAACCCGCTTCAAGATCGGAAGCCTTCGTGGCGCTCGCGCGGGATTCACTCCGACTGCATAACTACACAGTCCGTGTTTAGAAGCTCGCTTGGAACCTGCAACAAATCGGGGCAAACTGTGCGCGACACTGTTTCTGCAGTCCCCTCAGAACGGAGCACCGTATGTCCTCAACGCTGACGGTCCGCGACGAAACCACCTCGGGACAGCTCCTCGGCCGGATAACGCTTGAATTTCTCACCGAGCGCATCACCGTCCGCGAACTGATCCGCAGCCGGGTTTACCAGGAGGTTCAGGACCACAACCTCAAGGCCCATCAGCACGTTTTCCAGGGCCTCGTCCAACCCAGTGATGCCGAGCGCGAATTGAACGGCTACCGCCTTCGCAAGCCGCGCACGATAGACTGGAAACAGCAGTACGAGGTGGCCCTCAAAGCCTTCCAGGAGAACGGTTTCCTCATCCTGGTCGGCGACCGGCAGGTGGAGGATCTCGACGAGGAGATCGAGATCCAGCCGGGCGTCGAGGTCACCTTTCTGAAGCTTGTGCCGCTGGTGGGAGGGTAAGAGCATGTCCGGTGCGCGCATCGGCCTGCCGGACGAGAGGGCGGCCAGATTACTTGAGGCCCTCAACAGGCTTCCCCGACCTGGTCTGGCATATCCCAGAAACTTCGCAAGCGTCGCCGAGTGCAAAGCTGTGTTGGAAGCCGACGCCCCGACGCAAGTCGCCTTTGTTCGGGAAGTCATCGACCAGATCGCGAAAGTACGGGAAGGGCTTCCCCCAGAGAGCGATCGAGCCTTGTATCTGTGGAACGTGGAAGGATTCCCCCATTGGGCTTTTGCCGTAATCGAGCATCTGTTCAAGCAGAAGCTCCCCTTTGGGGATCAGGACTACGTCTGGCTCGTCAACCGGTTCGCGGACCTGGGTATTCTTGCGCTCTTCGCCTATCCGTTCCTGACGCAACTGATCTCTGATCTGGAGGCCCATGTACAACAGAACGGCGTCAGTCCTGAATTGTCTCTCGCGCTGGCACGCATGGCCAACTGTTTCGTCGGTAACGCCGCGGAGCAGAAGATCGCTGAGCGGCTCGCAATTCTCTGCCTGGGGCGCCGCCGGCTTCCGCTCATAGGTGGAGAAGCCTGGGCCAACCGGGCTATCGCCGATCTGGAGACAGAGCAACAGGAAAGCGCCGCCTGGCCGAAGCTGCTCTCGCACTGCGAATCCGCCCAGGGTGCACAGCCTTCAGCGGAATGGATTTCGACCGCGACTCCGCTCCTGCAACGTATCGGTCGGAAGACCTTCCGCGAACGCGTCCTTGCCTGGTTTCCCCTCGTGGATCAACCACGGACGGAACACAGCGGGGCCGATTGGCGGTGGAGGCATCAGTGGGAATGGTACATCTGCGAGCAAAACAGCAACATCCTCAAGGGGCTGGTCTGGTGCTGCGGCCTGGAAGAAGATCCTGAGATCGCCCGCGCCCTTACCACTTTGGCCTTGAGTTCCTACAAAAAGCTCCCCGGCATCGGCCCCCGACTGGTCAAAGTCGGCAACGCCTGCGTATGGGCCCTCGGACATATGCCCGGCATGGAAGGTATTGCCCAGCTTGCCATCCTTCGCGCCCGCGTCAAGTTCGGCACCGCTCAGCAGTGTATCGAAAAAGCGCTTGTCGCCGCCGCCCAGCGAGTCGGTCTGCCCCGCGAGGAGCTCGAAGAGATGGCCGTGCCTGCCTACGGCCTCACCGAAGTTGGTATGCGCCGCGAGACGCTCGGAGAATTCACCGCGGAGCTGGCTGTGACCGGCTCCTCTACCGAACTGCGCTGGTTGCGCGCCGATGGCAAGCGGCAGGCCCCCGTCCCCGCCGTCGTCCGCAGGGACTTCGCCGATGAGCTCAAGGAGCTCCGGCAGGCCGCCAAGGACCTCCAGAAAATGCTGCCCGCCCAGGCCGAACGGCTCGATCAACTCTGCTTGAGCCGGAAATCCTGGCCGTTGGGAGTCTGGCGCGAGCGTTACCTCGATCATCCCCTCGTCGGCACCCTGGCCCGCCGGCTCATCTGGAGCTTCACACAGGGCGGAAAAACCGGCGACGCGGTTTTCTTTGAGGACCGCTTTGTCAATGCGGATGACCAGCCCCTCGACTGGTTGACACCCGAAACCCGGGTCGAGCTATGGCATCCCATCAACCACAGCCCCGATGAGATCTTCGCCTGGCGGCAATGGTTTGAAGAACGCCACGTTCGTCAGCCCTTCAAACAGGCTCATCGCGAAGTTTACATCCTGACCGACGCCGAACGGCAGACGCGCGTCTACTCAAACCGTTTCGCGGCCCACATTCTCAAACAACACCAGTTCAACGCTCTTTGTGCCGCTCGGGGCTGGAAGAACAAGCTGCGGCTTCTGGTAGATGACGAATTCCCCTCGGCCACGCGGCTGCTGCCCCAATGGAACCCGCGAGCGGAATTCTGGATCGACGGCGTCGGCGAGGAGTACGGGACGGACACCAACGAGACCGGCACTTTCCTGTACCTGACCACCGATCAGGTTCGCTTCTACCCGCTGGACGCCGCCGAGAACAGCGCCCACGCTTATGGCGGCGGTTATTCATCGCGGCGAAGTGAACAGGAGGCCGATCCCGTCCCTCTCGAAGAAGTGCCACCGCTGGTCCTGTCCGAGGTGCTGCGCGATGTAGATCTATTTGTGGGCGTCGCCAGCGTAGGTAATGATGCCAGTTGGGTGGACGGCGGCCCACGTGGCGCATATAGCGATTACTGGCACGGCTACGCCTTTGGCGAACTCACGGCCACGGCTCAAACCCGCCGGGAGGTGCTGCAGCGACTGATCCCCAAACTCAAGATCGCCGCCCGGTGCTCATTGGTCGATCGGTTCCTGATCGTGCGCGGGGACCTGCGAACGTATCGAATTCACCTCGGCAGCGGCAATATCCTCATGGAGCCTAACGATCAATACCTGTGCATCGTACGGGCCCCGGCCCGGGAGGGTGAAAAGGTCTTCCTGCCGTTCGAGGGCGACGGCATGCTGGCCATTATTCTCAGCAAGGCGTTCATGCTGGCAAATGACACAAAGATCACCGATCCGACCATCGTCAGCCAGATCCGCCGCTGATGGCGGTCGCACGATCCAGCGTGCCCTCACACTTTGCCTACCTTACCATCTTCTCACCTCCCCCCTCTCACCCAGTTCTGCAGCCGCTTTGCTTTGGCCGGGCAACCCCCTACCATGGGTTGTAGGCCGGTTTTACAGTTGATATCCTGACAGATGAGCGGAGGCGCCCGTGCGTTACCTGGTTGCCATTCCTGTATTTAACGAAGCCGCAACCCTCCGGTCGGTCGTGCAGGAGGTCCGTAAGTACGCGCGCGACATTCTGGTGATCGACGATGGTTCCACGGATGCGACGCCGTGCATCCTCAGGGCCGAGCCCTGCATCCGAATGATCCGCCATCGGATCAACCACGGGTACGGGCAGTCCTTGATCGACGCCTTCCGCTTTGCTTCGGACCACGATTACGACTGGCTGGTCACCCTGGACTGCGACGAGCAGCACGAGCCCGCCGCCATCCCCGACTTCGTGCGCGCTGCCGAGGAGGACGACGCCGACATCATCAGCGGATCGCGCTATCTCATCGACATGGCCGGCAACTCGCGCCCGCCCGCGGAACGCCGGGCCATCAATCAGAAGATTACAGACTTGTTGAACGAAGTGCTCGGCCTCAACCTCACGGACGCCTTCTGCGGCTTCAAGGCCTACCGGGTCCAGGCCCTGCGGCGGCTGAACATCACCGTGCCCGGCTACGGGATGCCGTTGCAGCTCTGGGTCCAGGCCGTCCGCGAAGGCCTGCGGATTCGCGAAATCCCGGTACGGCTCATTTATACGGACAAGGACCGCTTTTTCGGCGGTGCCCTGGATGATGCCGACGCCCGCCTGCTGTATTATTACGATGTGCTGATCCACGAACTAAGTCGATCCTGGGTCAGGGCCGGACCGGCACGGCAGCACCCGCAGGAGCCGTGCGGCGACTGCACATGACCTCATGCCCCAAGTCCGGCGCCCTGACCTGACGCGCCAACAACTGACGCAGTGCTGCATCCATGCTGGATTTCAACAGGCTTCAAACTCCCCCCGCAGATGGCGACATTCTCATTGAGCCGCCTCCCGCTCAATGGCCCGAACTCATGGCCAGGAATATCCGCCAGCGGCGCGAATATCGCTTCACCCTGGCCGGTGAGCCGGCCGAACGCGCGGTCCAGGAAACCCGCGCCGTGCTGATCGACCACGACCCCGTGGTGGCCTGCGGGCATCAGCCGGCCTTCGTTCATCCGGGGGTATGGGCCAAACACGTGGTCGTCCGCCATGCCAGTGAGGCCTTCGGTGTGGAAGGGTTGGATCTCGTGGTGGACAATGACGCTCCGGCGTCATCGTCGCTCTCTGTGCCGGTCGTGGAGCCTGACGGATTGGTCAGTCGGCGCGAGATCGCCTTTTCGTCCGGGCCGGTCGGCTCTCCCTACGAAGGGCGCCCCCCTCTTTCACCAGAGCAGATCGCCCGCATCGATCGGGAGTTATCGGACCTGCTCGGCGAACGGTTCGAGGCCTCGCAGATGCCTCGCTACCTGGCCCATCTGGCACAGCCCAATCCCCGCGATGCCGTCGCCCAACATGTAGCCGGACGAGCCAGCGTGGATGAGCTGTTCGAAGCAACCTTGCCTGAAGCCCGGGTGAGCGATGCTTTCGGCGGGCTCTTCCTGGCCGACCTGCTGCTCAACCCGGAGCCATTCGCCGTCGCCTACAACCAGGCCCTGACGAAATATCGTCAGGAACAAGGCGTCAGCAGCCCCGATCGCCCTTTGCCCAACCTTGGACGGGAGTCAGATCGGACTGAAGCGGCTCTCTGGATTTATCAACCGCTGCAAAGGCGGCGCAGACTGTGGGTTCGCCGAACCGGCGACCAGATCGAGTTGTTCGCGGATGCAATTCTGATCGGCAAAGTGCCGGCCCGAGATCTGGCCCACAATCCCGATGCAACACTGAGAACCCTTCATCCCTGGGTCATCCGACCGCGGGCCTTAACCCTGACTCTCTGGGCCCGTCTGCTGGTCTGCGACCTGTTCGTCCACGGCATCGGCGGGGCCAAGTACGACCGCATCACCGACGAAATCATCCGCAGGTATTACCGTTGCGAGCCGCCGGCGTTCGCCTGCGTCAGTGCGACCCTGCGTCTGCCGCTGCCAGTCTTTGACACAACTCTGGACCACCTGCGGACGGCTCACCGTCACCTTCGCGACTGGCACTTCAATCCTCAGCGTTACCTCTCCAGCCAGGGAGCGACGATAGAGTCTGCCTCGGGGCTCGCGGGGGAACTGCTCGACGAGCGCGCCCGGCTGATCGACCGCTCCCGGCACCTGCGGGAAATCCGCGCCTCGCATCTGGAACGCCGGGAGGTCTATCGGGCGATTCGGCAGGTCAACGAGCAATTGGTTAAGTTGGTGCCCGAGCGGGAGGTGGAATTGAACCAGCGGATCGTCCGGCTGGAACGAGAGCTCAGCAGCAACGAAATCGCGCAATCGCGCGAGTTTTTCTACGGCCTGCAGCCTCACGACCGCCTGGCCGCCCTGGCCAAGCGGCTGCGCGACGGCTGGTGAAATCCCCGCCCCCCCACTCTGACTCCAGCCCCAAAACCTGAATCCCGAACTCTAAACCCCGCCGCTGCCCTCCCTGAACCCTATATCCCGAACCCTGAACCTCTTCTCACCTTCTCACCAGACCACTTTCCCACTATCATCTACTGCCGTTTCCAGCTCCTCAGTTCCGTGGGACTCTCACGGCGAACGGCCGGCACGGAGCTCGGCCGGTGCGGAACCGCAGAAATCTTGACTGGAAACGACAGCAGCACCGGCGAGCGGGCATCTATACTGAAGTTTAACATTGATTGGAGACTGAAATGGCTGACAAGCCCGAAGACACCCCGCATATTTTTGTGGATTCCGACTGGAAGGAGCAGGCCCGTCGAGAGAAAGAGGAGCTCGACCGTCAGACCCGTGAGGAGCCCGCGCAGGGTCAGCTTCCCGACCCGAGCCTAGGCGAAATCGTGCACATGATCGTGATTCAGGCCAGCCTCGGACTGGGTGGCTTCCAGGATCCGAACACCGGACAGGTCATCCCTCCCAACCTGGCGGTGGCCAAGCACTACATCGATCTGCTCGACTTGCTGCTCAACAAGACGCGCAATAATCTCGATGAGAATGAAAAGGCCATCATGGAAGGGACTCTCCACGAGCTGAGAATGGCATTCGTCCAGGTGGCCGGCGTCGGCACCGCGCAGAGCCGGCCGGGCAGCCCTGACGCGACCTGAGAATCCACGGCGGCCCCAGGAATCCGCGGCGGCACTGGTCCGCCCTTTCATGGAGCAGGGGCATCTTGCCGCTGCCATGGAGTGGTCTAAACCGGTATAGCCGGGCAGAAGCACGGCGTTTATGGGCACACGATGATCCCGATATCCACCGATACCCCCATCCGACGCACGCCCTGGGTCAACTACGCGCTGATTGCTCTGAACGTCCTGATTTTTCTGGCGACCGGCGGAGTCGAGAACGCCAGCCGGCCCAATCATCCGCTGAACCGCTGGGTGGAACTGGCCGTCTTGGACGGAACCTCGCCACAGCTTTACCAGTTCTTCACCTACCAGTTCCTGCACGCCAACTGGGCCCACATCGGTGGGAACATGTTGTTCCTCTGGGTTTTCGGGAATGCCGTGAACGCCAAGATGGGGCACGGGCCGTACCTTTTCTTCTACCTGGCGGGAGGCGTCTTCGCGGCGACAGGCTACGGCTTCTATAGAGACGCCTCCATGGTCGGCGCGTCGGGCGCGATTGCCGCCGTTACCACCGCCTATCTGGCCCTGTTCCCCCGCAGCCATATTACGGTGCTCTACTGGTTCTTCATCATTGGGACGTTCGAGCTGCCCAGCATGCTCCTGATCGTCTTCAAGATGATCCTGTGGGACAACGTCATGGCCCCGCGGATGGTCGCGGACAGCAATGTGGCCTTCGGCGCGCACCTGGCCGGCTATGCGTTCGGCTTTGCGGCGGCGGCCGGGATGCTGGCCCTGCGTTGCCTGCCGCGCGATCAATTCGACATCGTGGCCCTCTGGCGGCGCCGGCTGCAGCGACACTATGCCCGGGTGGCCATGGCCGACCCCAACGTCCGGGCCCAGGCCCAGTTCGGCCGGGTGGCGCGCCCGGTCACCGTGGACGGCGTCACTATCCGTCCGTTGCCCGATCCGGCCACGGACCAGGTGACCGACTTGCGCATGCAAATTGCGGAAGCCCTCGCCCAGAATAACCGCGATTTGGCGGCCGAGTTGTACGAGAAGCTGCTCGAAACCGACCCCCGGCAGGTGCTCAGCCGTCAACACCAGCTCGACATCGCCAACCAGCTCTATACCATGAGCCGGTTGCCCCAGGCGGCGGCGGCTTACGAGAAGTATCTGACGGCTTATCCGAACTCGCCGGAAGCCGATGCGGTCAAGCTGCTGCTGGGCATTATTTACGCCCGCGACCTGCAGCAGTATGAAGTGGCCGAGGGCCATCTGCGGGCCTCCCTGGAGCGACTCACGGACGAACGCCGGCGGGAGCAGGCCCGTCACTGGCTCGACGTGGCCACCAATGCCCTGGGCCGCCCAACGACGGAACAAGATAGTTGAAGCAGTATGGTCAGGTGGGTGATCCACCTCTTGCTGGGTGGCCCACCTCTTCAGAGGTGGGTTCGCGATTTCTGTGGCAGATCGTGTTCCATGCCCGATCGCGTTCTGTGGCAGATCGCGAGCACTCGGGGCAGTCCAAATCGTGAGCCCAGGTTCGGAGAACCTGGGCCACCCACTACCAGCGCCCTGGGTCGCCCGGCGACGGAACAAGATAGTTGAAGGATGGGTGGCCCACCTCTTCAGAGGTGGGTTCACGATTTCTGTGGTAGATCGCGTTCCATGGCAGATCGCGTTCTATGGCCTATCGCGAGCACTCGGGGCAGCCCAAATCGTGAGCCCAGGTTCAGAGAACCTGGGCCACCCGTTACCAATGCTCTGGGTCATCCGAGGACGGAACCGGACAGTTGAAGCAGGATTGTTGACCGCACAAACACGGAGCACAACGGAGCAAGAAGAGAAGAAGCGTTGGAGAGATGGAGAGAAAGGCCGACCGTGCGGTTCGCTCCATCTCTCATACTCCCCATCGCTCATACTTCGCTTCGCTAAGCACGTATGACTATGAACACACCCGAGCCTGGTCCCGAACGCATCGTCCCCGTTGACGTGCAACCCCACCCCTACCCGGCCATCATCGCCCCCGGTGGCCTGGCCGGCCTGGGGGCTGCGCTGCGCAAGCGGGTCAAATCCCCCCGCGCTGCCGTACTTACAGATGAGAATGTGCGCCCGCTCTACGCGGAGCAGGCCCTCGCCGCGCTGCGTGGCGCCGGCTTCGAGCCCGCGCTGATCACCGTTCCCGCCGGCGAGTCCAGCAAATCGCTGGAACGCCTGGCCTTCGTCTACGACGCCCTGGCGGCGGCGAAGATCGACCGCACTTCCCCGCTGGTAACCCTGGGCGGCGGCGTGATCGGCGATCTGGGCGGGTTCGCCGCAGCCACCTGGCTGCGCGGCATTCCCTTCGTCCAGTGCCCCACCACGCTGGAGGCCGACGTGGACGCCAGCGTCGGCGGCAAGACGGCCGTCAATCATCCCAGCGGCAAGAACCTCATCGGCGCGTTCTATCAGCCGCTCTTCGTCCTCGTGGACACCCTCACCCTCGCGACTTTGAGCGACCGCGACTACCGTGCCGGCCTGGCCGAGAGCATCAAGCACGCCGTCATCCAGGACGCCGAATTCTTCGATTGGCACGCGCAGAACGTCGAACGCATCCTCTCTCGCGACCCGGCCACGCTCGGCGCGCTGGTCGAGCACAACATCCGCATCAAAGCGGCGGTGGTGGCCCGGGACGAGCGCGAGACCACCGGCCTGCGCGCCCTGCTCAACTTCGGCCACACGGTCGGGCACGCCATCGAGACGGCCATGGCCCGCCGGGGCGCCCCCTGGCGACATGGCGAGGCCGTCGCGGCCGGCATGGTCGCCGCGGCGGAAATGAGCGTCGTCTCCGGCCGGCTGGACCGCTCCGCCGCCGAAAAAATCATCGACCTCATCGCCCGGTTCGGTCTGCCCATCACGGCTCCGCTGAAGGGCCACGAGGCCGAACTGATGGAAGTCATGACCGCCGACAAGAAGGTCGCCGCCGGCAAGCTGCGTTTCGTCTTGGCCGACGCCATCGGCCACGCCACTCTCTACGACGACATTCAGCCCGAATGGATCGAGGCGGGGCTGCGCCGCTGCCTGGCTGTCAGTTAGCGCCCCTCCCGCTCTTACGGTTCCGCGACGCGCACGCGAAAGCGGCCGGCATCCATTGCCCCCGGTCCCGGATTCTCGCGCTTCGGCCTGCGAGGCAGGCAGGATGCCCGCGCCCCAATAACGCGGACCGTCTCACCTCAAATCGGGTCCGGCTAATCGTGGAGTGTGCGTGAGCTGAATGGCCCGTTTAGATTTTGGGGAGGCTTCCTTATTCGGGCCTCGTCACAAGCCACTAGTCACGTCATTCGTGCTTGATTTTGGGGCCGTTCGGGAGTCATTGGGGGCTGGACATTGGTCATTCCGCCTCCCTCCGGTTACCATACGCCCGTTACTTTCCGGGAGACGACTCAATGTCTGACACGACCGCTGCTGCAATTCCGACGCGCAACCCCTGGTCCTGGATTCCCTCTCTTTATTTCGTGCAGGGCCTGCCCTACGTGATGGTCATGACCGTCTCGGTCATCATGTACAAGCGTCTGGGCATCTCCAACACCGACATCGCCCTGTACACAAGCTGGCTGTACCTGCCCTGGGTCATCAAGCCGCTGTGGAGCCCGGTGGTCGATCTGTTGGGCACCAAGCGCCGATGGACGGTGGCCATGCAGGCCCTGATCGGAGCCACGCTGGCGTTGGTGGCTCTCTCCATTCCCGCCCCACGCTTTTTCCAGTACACCATCGCCCTGTTCTGGTTGATGGCCTTTGCCTCCGCCACGCACGATATCGCCGCCGACGGCTTCTACATGCTGGGACTCCAGCAGCACCAGCAGGCCGCTTTCGTCGGCGTCCGCAGCACCTTCTACCGCATTGCCACCATCGCCGCCCAGGGCCTGCTGGTCGTACTGGCCGGCTTTATCGAAACCGGCAGCGGCCTGCCCCCCGTCACGCTGAACGTCGCGGCGGTCTCCGACGCCCCCAACCTGCCCATCAACCTGGAAGCACCGGCCACAACCACAGCCCCTGCAAATAGCCTGGAACTGATCGCCGGGACGCCGAAGGTGGACATCAGCACAACCATGCGCGAGGCCGACGAGGTGAAAGCCCTGTTGAAGCAGGCCGTGGAGCAGAACGCCCGCAACGGCTTCCGCGAGGCCCCGGCCAGCGAGTCCGCCGCAAAGAAAGAAGAACAATCCTGGTGGACCCGGTCCGTGTCCACGCCGCTCGAGAACTTCCTCAAGAAGCATTTCGGCGACCCGCGTCTGGCCCAATCCGCAGGCGCCGGTAACGTGGGCGTCACCACTCTGCGGCTCTCCCAGAAGCCACCGGCCGACAAGAACATCGTGGTGGTGCTCAATCGCAAGGGCGGCGACGAGCGTATTGAAATCGCCGAAGGCGCCCGCCTGGTCTTCAATGAGCATAACTGGGACAAGCCCGCGCTGGTGGTTTTCAAGGTGAACCCCCAGCTTCGCACCGCGGCCACGGCCTCCTTCACCGCCACCTCCGGCAACATTCCTCTGGCGTGGAGCACGGTGGCGGGCGTACTGGCCGTGCTGTTCGTCCTCTTCTGCGTCTACCACAAATTCGTTCTGCCCTATCCGGCCGCGGACGTCCCCACAGGGAGCGGCCAGTCCACCAGCTTTGTGGCCGAATTCTTCCGCACCTTCGCCGCCTTCTTCCGCAAGGAACGCATTGGCGTGGTGATTGGTTTCCTGCTGTTCTTCCGCTTTGCCGAGGCTCAACTCGTCAAAATGGTCTCGCCGTTCCTGCTGGACCCGCGGGACGTGGGCGGCCTGGGCCTGACCACGGAGCAGGTGGGGCTGGTCTACGGTACCTTCGGAATCGGCGCCCTGATGGCCGGCGGCATCCTGGGAGGCTACCTGATCTCCCGGGGCGGTCTGCGCTTCTGGCTGTGGCCGATGGTAATCATCATGCACCTGCCGGATCTGGCCTTCGTCTACCTGTCCTACTGGCAGCCGGAGCATCTGGCGATCATCACCGTCGCGGTAGCCACCGAGCAGTTCGCCTATGGCTTCGGTTTCACCGCCTACATGATGTACATGATCATGGTCGCGGAGGGCCAGCATAAGACCGCCCACTACGCGCTGTGCACCGGCTTCATGGCCCTGGGCATGATGGTCCCGGGCATGTTCAGCGGCTGGCTGCAGGAGACGGTGGGATACCAGCACTTCTTCGTGTGGGTCGTGATCTCCACCATCCCAGGCTTCCTGGTGGCAGCCCTGGTGAAGATTGATCCGGAATTCGGCAAGAAAAAGGCCGAAGCGCCAGCCGTGAAAGAAGCCTCGCCCGCGCCGCAAAAGGCCGCCCGCGGCTGACGCACGCCGCCGCTCTGTGAGCAGTGCCGGGTGGCCCACCTTCTTTTGAAGGTGGGCTCACGATTTTGACCACCAGGGCCGATCCGGGAAGACCCCCGGCTCGCACTCCATCACCCCGCACCACAACGGGAATCTCCCCGCTTGCGGCTTCGCTCGCGGACGGTACCATTCTCCAACCGGCATGGTCGAGATAAGGATCTTCGCGCCCCGCGCAAGAACCGGAAACTGGCAACTGGAAGCTGGTTACCTGCGGGCGAAGCCCGTGCCGTGCTTTCGTGATCAGAGGACTCATGAACGAACGCTATTTCGATAAGATCGCAGGGGAATTGAAAGTCAGGCCGCAACAGGTCCGGGCCACGGCCGAGTTGTTGGGCGGCGGCGCCACCGTGCCCTTCATCGCCCGTTACCGTAAAGAGGCGACCGGCATGCTGGATGAGGTCGCCATCACCGCCATCCGCGACCGGCTCGAACAGCTCACCGAGCTGGACACCCGCCGCAACGCCATCCTCAAGTCGCTCGAAGAGCGCAACCTCCTGACCGACGAGCTCAAGAGCAAACTCGACGCCGCCGAGACCATGGCCGCCCTCGAAGATATCTATCTGCCCTTCCGCCCCAAGCGGCGCACACGCGCCACCATCGCCAAAGAGAAGGGGCTTGAACCGCTGGCTGATCTGCTCCTGGCCCAGCAGCCCGAAACCGCACCCGAGGTCGAAGCCGCCCGGTTCATCAGCGAGGAAAAGGGCGTCGCTTCGGCCGAGGAGGCCCTGGCCGGCGCCCGCGACATCATTGCCGAGCGGGTCAGCGAAGATCCCCAGGCCCGCGAGAAAACCCGCGCCCTCTTCTTCGAGAAAGGCGTCATCCGCTCGCGCGTGATCGTGGGCAAGGAGACTGAGGGGGTCAAATTCAAGGATTATTTCGAGTGGAGCGAGCCGGTGGCGACCGTGCCCTCGCACCGCCTGCTGGCCATGCGCCGCGGCGAGAAAGAAGGCTTCCTCGTGCTGGAGACGGCTCCCGAGGAGCAGGACGCGACGGCCATGCTGGAAGCACACTTTGTCCGGGGGACCTGCCCGGCTTCCGAGCAGGTCCGCCTGGCCGTTCACGACGGCTACAAACGGCTGCTGGCGCCCTCCATGGAGACGGAAGTCCGCCTGGAGATGAAACGCCGCGCCGATGAGGCCGCGATCGCCGTCTTCGCCCAGAATTTACGCGAGTTGCTGCTGGCCCCGCCGCTGGGCCAGAAGAACGTTCTCGCTCTCGACCCCGGCTACCGCACCGGCTGCAAGCTGGTCTGCCTCGACCGCCAGGGCAAGCTGCTGCACCACGACGTCCTCTACCTGACGCACTCGCAGCGCGAGGCGGCCCAGGCTGAAGCCACGGTGAAGGCCCTTTGCGAGAAGTTCAACATCGAGGCCATCGCCATCGGCAACGGCACCGCCAGCCGCGAAACGGAAAGCTTCATCCGCAAGATCGGCCTACCCGCCTCGATCGTGATCGTGATGGTCAATGAGAGCGGGGCCTCGGTCTATTCGGCCAGCGAGGTCGCCCGCGAAGAGTTCCCCGATCACGACGTCACCGTGCGCGGGGCGGTCTCCATCGGCCGGCGGCTCATGGATCCGCTCGCCGAACTGGTCAAGATCGACCCCAAGAGCATCGGCGTGGGCCAGTATCAGCACGACGTCGACCAGACCGCCCTGCAGAAGAGTCTCGACGACGTGGTCATCAGTTGCGTCAACAGCGTGGGCGTGGAGGTCAATACGGCCAGTCAGCAGCTCCTCACCTATGTCTCCGGCCTGGGCCCGCAACTGGCCAAAAACATCGTGGAATACCGCAACCAGAACGGCCCCTTCCGCTCGCGCAAGCAGTTGCTCGAAGTGCCGCGCCTCGGCCCCAAGGCCTTCGAGCAGGCGGCCGGCTTTCTGCGCATCCGCAACTCCGACAACGTCCTCGACGCCAGCGCCGTGCATCCCGAGAGCTACCATCTCGTGGACGCCATGGCCCGTGACGTGGGCTGCCAGGTGGCCGATCTGTTGCGCGACGAGTCGCTGCGCCGCAAGATCGACCTCCGCAAATACGTCACCGACAAGGTGGGCCTGCCTACGCTCAACGACATCATGCAGGAGCTGGCCAAACCCGGACGGGACCCGCGCCAGCAGTTCGAGGTCTTCCAGTTCGCCGAGGGGATAGAGAAGATCGAGGACGTCAAACCCGGCATGAAGCTTCCCGGCATCGTCACCAACGTGACCGCCTTTGGGGCCTTCGTGGACATCGGCGTCCACCAGGACGGCCTGGTCCACGTCAGCCAACTCGCGGACCGTTTCGTGAAAGACCCCAACGAGGTGGTCAAGGTCCATCAGAAGGTCATGGTCACCGTGCTGGAGGTAGACCTCGAAAGGAAGCGAATCGCCCTCTCCATGCGGAGCAACCCCACGGCCGGCCCCCGCCGCGACCAGGCCGACAGGCCCTCAGGACACCGGCCGGAGCGATCCTCGCCGGGACGGCCCAAGCCGCAACAGCCGGCAGGCCACACCGGCTGGTTCTCCGAGGCACTCCGCCAGGCGAAGCGAAAGCCCGGTCTGTGACACGTGGAGCGAGTCGCCGCGAAGCAAATCATTCCTGTTGCGGTAGTCATGAGGCCGCCTTGGCCTGACTGCGCGAAAACGCCCTATTGCTGTCGCATCTACCTGTCACAAAACGATTTATCGAGACAAACATACGGAGCAGGAACGCACCTCGCCTTTCGAATATTGCGCTTATTGCATTTGTTTCGAATAACCGATATACTTAAGGTGAGGTGATGAAGATGCCAACACTGCTGGCAGAATCCATCGGGCCAATCACACCGACAGAGCAAGACACGGCAATCGCCAAGGAATCGAGTCGGAAGCTTTCGCGCCTGCTCGGGTCGGCTCCGGAATTCCACGTTCAGCCGATGGAGACTGGCGAATCGGGCGAGACAATCGTCCTTCCCGGGTCAGCGGTTCGCCTGCTGGTCGAAATCCTTACCCAGATGGCCCAAGGCAACGCCGTCACGCTGATTCCGATCCATGCTGAGTTGACCACTCAGCAGGCAGCCGATCTGCTCAACGTGTCGCGTCCCTTCCTGGTGAAGCTGCTCGAAGAGGGTAAGATACCCTTCCGCAAAGTCGGCAAACATCGTCGCGTTCGCTTCAGTGATGTGCTGGCCTTCAAAGAGCGCACTGACGCCGAACGACGGGCAGCGTTGGAACGGTTGGTAGCCGAAGGCCAGGAGCTCGGGATGGGCTATTAAGCGTGGCGATGTTCACCATGGCGAGAGTCTCAAGAACCTGCCCAAGACTGTGGACGAGTCCTTGAGACTCTCAGCCATCAATCTTTGCTGCCAGAGACGGTCAGCGCTCTTCGTGGATTTGCCGGACTTCTGTGAAGCCCGATCATCCCCACTTGCCCTTGTTCATATGTCCGGCCAGTTCCGTCATCGACAGCTTCATCATCTCGTAGCTGGCGGCCAGCGACTTGTTGAAGACATCCACGCAGCCGGGGTCCAGCGCGTCCTGGATGCCCTCTTTGCAGACTTTCTCGATCTGCCGGGCCAGGTCGATCACCCGGGTATGCAGCATGTTGCTCCGCCGGGACCGCTCCACCAGCCCGGCCACGGCCTCTTCCAACAGCGTGAACTTCTCCGCCGAAGCCCCACACTTCGGGCACTTGCCCGGAGCCGTCTCACCGTCATGAATGTACCCGCATACACACTTCCATTTGGTCTTCATGCACTCTTCCCTGTTGTCAAAAAAACCTCTGCCGCGGCCTCAGGACGGCCTTTCGCATCCAAGCTTTGAGGATTGCGACTCGGCCCAGTCCGGCCATATGTGGCGCACAGTATAGTTGATATGGCTGAGCTGTGCAGATACTGCGCATCAATTCCGAGACACCGTGGCCCTTTATGGCGCATAAGATACTGTTTTTTCAACGTTTACGCCTTTACGCGGACCGCTTCCCTACAGCCGACAACGCCCCCGGCCACTCCCATACCCGTGCCGGGGAACCCCTTCGTCATTCGGACTTCGTCATTAGTCATTCTTTGGTCATTGGGATTTGGTCATTGGTCATTCCCCCTCATCCCCTCTGGCACTTATGCTTCCGACTCGCTAAACTGCTTCGTCCTTATACTAGAAACTGGAGATCTCATCGGTGGCCATTGCTTACAACAAGCGGACGTGCGACTGCGGCACCTTGCGTGCCAGCGACATCGGCAAAGAAGTCATCCTGGCCGGCTGGGTCAACAACTATCGTGACCACGGTCACAACCTGGTTTTCATCGATCTGCGCGATCGCGGCGGAATCACTCAGTGCCGCTTCAACGTGGACACCGATCCTGAAGCCACCCAGATCGCTCGCACGCTTCGCAAGGAAGACGTCATTGCCGTCCGCGGCGAGGTGATTAGCCGGGGCGAGAACGTCAACCCCAAGCTGCCCACCGGCGAGATTGAGGTGAGCATCAAGGAGGTCAACGTCCTCAACAAGTCGGCCACCCCGCCGTTTGAGGTCGCCGACCACGTGGAGGCCAGCGAGGATCTGCGGCTCAAGTACCGCTTCCTCGACCTGCGCCGCGGGCCGATGCAGAAGGGCATCATCACCCGGCACAAGACGCTGCAGGCGTTCCGCGAGTTCTACTACTCGGAGGGCTTCCTGGACATCGAGACGCCCATCCTGACCAAGTCCACGCCGGAGGGCGCCCGCGACTATCTCGTGCCCTCGCGCGTGTGGCCGGGCAACTTCTACGCCCTGCCCCAGTCGCCGCAGCTTTTCAAACAGTTGCTCATGATCAGCGGCTTCGATCGTTACATGCAGATCGCCCGCTGCTTCCGCGATGAGGACCTGCGTGCCGACCGCCAGCCGGAGTTCACCCAGGTGGACCTCGAGATGGCCTTTGTGGACGTGGAGAACGTGCTCGACGTGGTCGAACGCTCGCTGGCCCACGTGTGGAAGAAGGTCATCGACGTGGACGTGCCGGTGCCCTTCCGCCGGATGAAGTACGACGAGGCCATGCGCGACTATGGCACAGACAAGCCCGACCTGCGCTACGGCATGAAGCTCATCGACATCAGCGACGTGGCCCGGAAGACCGAGTTCAAGGTCTTCCAGGAAGCCCTCGCCGCCGGCGGCGTGGTTAAAGCTATCTGCCTCAAAGGCGGAGCGGCCATGACCCGCAAGGAGACCGACGGCCTCACCGCCGAGATCCAGGGCATTGGCGCCGGCGGGCTGCCGCTGTGCAAGGTGGCCGAGGAAGGCGGCAAGGTCGTCCTCCAGACCGGTATCGCCAAGTTCTTCACCGGCGAGACCGTCGGCGAGCTGGTCCAGAAAATGGACGCCGCCCCCGGCGACATTCTCTTTTTCGCCGCCGGCAGCTTCGCCAACGTCTGCAAGCATCTCAACTGGCTGCGGATCACCCTGGCCGAGCGGCGCAAGCTCATCCCGCCGGGCAAATGGGAATTCCTCTGGATCGTGGACATGCCCGCCTTCGAGTGGGACGAGGAGACCGGCAAGTGGGTCTTCCTGCACCACCCGTTCACCATGCCGCACGACGAGGACCTGCCCATCCTGGAGAGCAATCCGGGTGCGGTGCGGGCCAAGTGCTACGACATCGTGCTCAACGGCGTGGAGTTGGGCAGCGGCTCGATCCGTATTCATTCGCTGGATACGCAGTATCGCATCTTCCGCATGTTGGGCATCTCCGACGAGGAAGCCCGGCAGAAGTTCACGCACCTGCTCACCGCCCTGCAATACGGCGCGCCCCCGCACGGCGGCCTGGCCCTGGGCCTCGACCGCATTTCGATGCTGCTGGCCGGCCTCTCCACCATCCGCGAGGTGATCGCCTTCCCGAAGACCCAGAAGGCCTTCGATCCGCTCACCGAATGCCCCAGCGAGGTCGACCAGAAGCAGCTCGACGAGCTGGGCATCGACCTCAACCCGACGATCAAGGCCATCAAGGCCAAGAAGAAAGAGAAGTAGGGTTCGGGGTTTGGGGCTCAGAGCTCAGGGTTCAGGGTTCAGGTTTTGGTGTGGCATCGGCGTCCCGCCGGTGTTGGGGGGCGGGTGCCTCGCCCACCTTGAGCCGGCTGATGAACTCGATCTGGAGGACGAAACCTGGTCGTTTGCTCCCGAACAGCTCGCTCGCAGCGAGGCTGCTCGGGAGCAACGCGATCAAGGTCGTTCCCTGTCCCACGAGAAAGTGAAACGCCGACCCGGTCTCTCGCAGGCGCCTCACTTTTCTCACCTTCACACGCTCACACCTTCGCACCTTCCGACTCTCTACTTCGCCGCCGGGCCTGGCGCCCCCTCCTTCGGCGCCTCCATCCGCACCAGCAGGTAATTCTCCACCT
This sequence comes from Phycisphaerae bacterium, assembly GCA_012719955.1. Taxonomy (GTDB): domain Bacteria; phylum Planctomycetota; class Phycisphaerae; order UBA1845; family PWPN01; genus JAAXZI01. Next base: position 20,177 of record JAAXZI010000082.1, read on the forward strand.
TGTCCTTGCCGAAGTGAACGAGCACCGGCGCCTCGTTCTGCGTGAGGTTGTACAAGCCGGTCTCCATCACGATGTCCTCGTTCTCCCCGATGCGGAAGGCGACGCGTTGGGTGGTCTTGTCCACCTGGCCCTGCACGGCCATGGCCTGGTCGGTCTGCGTGTTGTAGAGCGTGCCGGAGATGATGCCCCGCTTGTTAACCGCGAGCTGGATCACACGGTTCGGCCAGGTGTCCTTCTCACTGGTGGAGAGCGCGAAGGTGCCCAGCGGCATCCATTCGGCTTTCTGGGCCGCCGCCTGGTTTTCCGGCGGCGCAACGGTGGCGAGTGCGGCCGCGCTCTCCGCGAAATCCTGCGCGCCGGCGACCTGCTGACCGTTGATGTACACGTTGTTATCCTGATAGGTGACGTTCCCACCCTGTCCGTAGTCATAGTAAACGGGCTGGGTGACGACCGTGGAACTGGACGGCCATGTCAACCAGCTTGTCATCGCCTCCCACGTCGGCGCCGTCCACCAGTAGTTGTACGGATAGTTGCCAAAGGCATAGGAGTAAGACCAGCCGCCCCAGGCGAAGTTGTGGCGGTCCCACCAGCCGCGGTCAAACCAGCCGTTAGCGTAACCTCGGCTGTACTCTCGCCAGTTGTTCCGGACGCTGTCGCCCCAGCGGTTCCACCGCGCATCGACCGGCGTGTCTCGCCGCGCGCCGGGCGCGTTGATGGCGGTATTCCACCGGTTATTGATGCCCGTGATCTGGTTGGCCGAAATATTGGTCCAGGTCGGGCGGACGTTAATGACGTTGTTGGTCCTGTTCCCGACATAAGCCTGACGACCATAGCGGTCGGCGACGCTACCAGGTCGGTCCACCCCGCCTGGGCGATCGAGTCCACCCGGTCGGCCTGTCTCGCCGGGCCGATCAATACCACCCGGCCGATCGAGTCCACCGGGTCGAGCGAGTTCACCCGGCCGGTCGCCAATCCCCAGTCGGTCCGGGCCGATGGGTCGACCGGTCAGGCCAGGCCCTTCCGGCCGCGCTGCCAACCCGCCGGGGCGCTGTATCGGTGTGGTCATGCCCAGGAAGTCCCCAAGCTGGCCGGCGTCAGGCCGGCCGCCGCCCCACCGCATGTCGCCGCCCCTCGCACCGGCCCATTCTCCTCGCCGGGCATCGCCTGCCGATGCTGACCGGTAATCGCCAATGCCCGCTGACCGCCCGGCTGTTCCGCTGCCGGGACGGCCATAGGACAGGCTGGGCGTGCTGAAGTTCGGCCGACTTTCGCCGACAGAACGGTCAAAGCCCCCAGCCCCGGCTCCAAAACCTGAGCGGTTCGCCCATGCTCCCGTCGATGGAGCCAACCCGCCGCTGAGACGATTCATCTGCGAGTACTGAGGACGGTCGTAGGAGAATGCCCGCGACTGCTGAGAGGACGCGGAGTAGGAAGGTCGGGGCGCACTGCTGGAGCCGAACTCGGGACGAGCGAATCCCCCGCCGCCGCACGAACGCC
>JAAXZI010000083.1 GCA_012719955.1 Phycisphaerae bacterium
AGCGGGTACAATATCATCTCCCAGAGTTCGCCTTCCATAGTGGGTCTCCTTTCATGCAAGAAAACAACCCAATGCTAGGCGAACTCTCTGTCTCAAATGCCCTTATCTCCCAGATGCAATTTGTTGTTCAGAGGTGGGGGCACGAAGATTCAAACGATCAGCAGCGCAGCGACCAACAACCAGGCATGAACCTGCCCAAGTTTGCAACGGGAACCGTATCATAGGGGCGGTATCGCGCATGCCTTGTCCAGTTTTGTCGACCACCACACAGGAACGGCTGATCATCCAGCCTATGAGCGGAAAACCGCCAGATCCAAACGCCAAAACGGCCGGTACAGAGCCCGGCCGCTACGCATTTAAGTGGAACACTCCCACCGGAAACGGCCCTAATTCCCGAGGCACTTGATCCAGGCCACGCCGGCAACCGCCCGATGGGGATCGAGATAGGGTACGAGTTCGCCGCCGAAGACCTCGGGGCGATGCTCGTTCATCACCGTCTGCCCCACTACCCAGCCCAGGGCCGCACCGAAGATCACATCGGAGAAATGATGCTCACGGGAATCCAGCCGCTCAATGCCCGACAGGGCCGTGATGGCGAACATGGGCACGCCCACCACCGGCCCATAGGCATCGTTCAAGACGGTGGCCAGGGCCATTGAACTGGAGACATGACCGGAAGGCCAGCCGAGGTTCGTTCCGTTCGGCGACTCGGTGCAGGCCGCCAGCTTGAGCAGCAGGGTACTCAGATCGGTAATGATCAGCGCGCTGAAGGCCCGCTTGCCGACCTCATAGGTCTTGACCTCCTGCATCGCCTGGCCGGCCACGTACAGGGCCCCTGCCACGGCGAAGGCGGTGGCCGGATTGGTCAGGGCGTCGAAAGTGTCGCGCTCGCTCTGGCCGAAAGTGTGGTGCTTGTCGTAGTGGTCTTCGATGCAGTCATCGGCCCCGCCGTAGCGCACGGCCAGCGAAGCCCCACCCGCACCGATCAGGAAGGCCAGGTTCCACGGGTTGCCGTAGGTCGCCTTGGTGTCGTGCCAGAGGGTCTCGGGGGCTTCCTTCAAATCGCGGACAATGGTCTCGAAGAAACCCGGCAGCGGTCCGCGCTGGATCTCGCAGGCGGTCTCCCCAGTGGCCGGTGAGCTTTCAGAGACAGCCTCGCGGGGTTCGAGAACGGCGGCCTCGCTGGCCGGGGCGGTTTCGGGCCCGGCCACGAGGCGGAACGAAGGCGGCTCGAAAGCGGTGGCCAGGCGGAACATGCTCCCCATGTCCGATGCCGACCGGTCAGCGGCCCGGTCGCCGGCGCCGGCATCATAATGGGCGGCCAGACGGGCCGCGGCCACCTCCTTTGCCCGTTGGGACCAGGAGGATTGACCACTCGCCGTTCCGGCCAAGCCGTAGACCGCAACCACGAACACGATTCCCAGGGTCTGGAACTTCCCTCGCGTCATTTCCGCTGTCATGTCAGGGCGCCCCTGCTAAAAGTGGATCAGACGTGTCCTCCGGCTCACGATATCTTTCGACAAGCTGACGAATCTTGGGCTGATCGGGCTGCAGCTCCAGCGATCGATGCCAATCTTCGACGGCCTGCCGGCGAAGCTCGATTCGACTCGGATCGTGCAGGTACAGGGCCATCCGCGAGACGCCCAGGCCGGCGTGAGCCTCGGCCATCTTGGGGTCCAGGGCCACGGCCTGTTCGTAATAACCCGCGGCCTCGGCGAACTGGCGTTGGCGGAAACAACAGTATCCCAGCCGCTCATGGGCGGCAGCGAGGGTCGGGTCCGCCTCGATGGCCTGCTCCAAGGCCCGACGCGCCGTGGCGTAGCGGCCCTGCTTGAGCAGCGTGGCTCCCAGGCTGACCAGCACCCGCGGCTGATTCGGATCACGTTCGAGCGACTGGTTGAAGGCGCGGATGGCCTCGTAGTATTTGCCCTGGGCGGCGTAGACCGCGCCGAGATTGGTGTACGCGGCCGGGGCGCTGGGGTCGATCTTGGCCGCCTGCTGAAAGGACTCCAGGGCCTCGGTCAATTCGCCGGCTTCCTGGTAGCAGACGCCCAGATGCAGGCGGGCCTGATAGTCGCGGGGCCGAAGTTCGCAGGCATGCAGATAAGCCCGCACGGCATCGGCAAAGTTCTTGAGCTGTTGGTAGGCCTCGCCCAGGGAAAAAGTGTCATCAAAGCTGAGGGGGTTCAGCCGGACGGCCTGCCTGAATGCCTTGGCGGCTTCCTCGTAGTCGCCCTTCAGCCGGAAGACCTGGCCCACCTTGGAATGGGCCTCGGCCCAGCGGGGGTTGAGGTCCACCGCGGCCTGAAATTCGGCCAGAGCGGAATCGAGATCCTGGGTCTGGAGCTTCTCTTCCCCTCGACGCATGGAGTTTTCAGCCCGCAATGCGGCGAAAGGCACGAACTCGCGCTCGGGAGTGCAGCCGACGGCCACGGCCAGGAGGATAAGGCCGGGCGAAATTGCATTCCGTTGCCAGTGGCGTCTGCGTGTCTGCATGGTATCGGCGACGGCGCGGCCTCCTGCTGATGCCACCCCCGAATCCGCTTACGCGCGCGGGATTATACCGGGCAACGGTAAAGGGAAGCAATACGCCTGTGTGCTGCGGCTCTTGAGCCGTGGTCTGAGCACTACAGCGTAAGGTCGTAGCGGTCGGGCCGGATACCCGGCGAAAGCTGGGTGCCGGCCGTTTCACGGACAAAACGGCCGGTACGGAGCGCGGCCGCTACAGAAAATAGCTCAGTTTGCGCTGTAGGGTCTGAGACGGCCCACGCGCCTTCCCCCGCTGCTCGAGAGCAGTGGCACACAGATCTGGAGCTGTAGCCCGCCAGAGGGGGCGCTGCGAGGAAAGGTCACTGGACGCTAAACGAATACAGACGACCGCCGTCACGGACGCTGAATCGCAGGCGCGGCGGGGCTTCATCGAGTACCTCGCGCAAGGAGCGGCCGTCGAACTTGACGGCGTGCCGGAGAGAGTCGCCGGTCAGGCGCGCGGAAGCGATCACGCGGCCGCTATCGCCCACAACCGCCACCTCGATGGGGCCGATGCCATTCACGAGCAATTCGCCGCCCTGGATCTCCAGGGGCCGGGTGGTCAGCTCGCCGGCGTCCACGGAGACGAAGCCGTCAAGCCGCAGGCGGGCGCGGAAGATGCCACCGCCGCGGATGCGGACGTCGGCGGGACCGTTCTTGCCGTGCGAGGAAGCGCTGTAGTAGTAGATCAGCTCATCGCCGATGCGGAGCGGCCCCTGCGAGAAGTCGCTGATGTAGCCGCCGTCATTTTGCCCGTTGTTGCCGTCCTGGGGGCCGTTAGGGATGAACACTTCCGGAATGCCATCGTCGTTGGCGAAGGGGACTTTCTTCCAGTTCAGGCCGTCGCGGCTGGAGACCAGCTTGAGAAAGGCACAGCCGGCCTCGGACCAGGGATAGTCGCCGTGGGAATGCCAGATCTTCAGGCTGCCCAGCCACATGGGGCCGTAGCGCCAGGCGGTGCTCTGGTAATATTCGTCGTAAGGCATGTCGCCGTTGGCCTCACGGGCCGCGGGGAGCAAAGCGATGCGTTCAATCCGTTTGGTATCGAACGGGGCATCCAGCTTATCAAAGAAGACGTAGGCCCGGCTGCGCAGCTCGTTGACGGGGATGGTGCGTTTCTTGCCTTTCACCGGGGGTGGTAGAGGCACCTCGGGGTTGCGGGGGTCGATGGCGTAAGGCGTGAAGAACTTGAACAGGCCCAGGAAGCGGTCTTCCACCGGGTCGTAGGAAAACAGGGTCACGTCGCCGGGGCCGCGGAGGGTGCGGCCGTCCTGGCGGATTTCGCGATGGGTGAGGTCGTCGCCGCCGGCCCAGCCGTCCACCACCATCGGTCCGCGCTCCCAGGTCTTGCCGTCGCGGGAACGCATGAAGTGGATGCCTTCGAGGTCATCGCCCCAGTTGGCGTACCACATCCAGCCCTTGTAAGGCCACTGGTCGTCCTTCGTGTCGTAGTAGCAGGAGAAGTAGTCGGTGTTGGTGGCCTTCCGGCCGCTGGCCGGGTCGGTCAGCTCGATGGCGATGGGCTCGGCGTACCAGCTTTCCGGCGGGCCCCAGTCCAGACCGTCCGGCGAAGTCAGCCGGTACATCTGGAACGGCGGCCAGGTCTTGGCGAACATCACGTAGCGTTTGATCTTGGGGTCGTAGACAATGGTGCCGTAAGCCAGCAGGGTTTCGCCCGGCCGGGAGGCGATGACCGGGCGGCGACCACCATTCTCCTTGACCGGCTGGCGCAGGGTTCGCTTCAGGCCAACCTGGGATTCGATGAGGAAATCATCGACGAAGAGCTGAGGCTGTCCGGGCTGGATGACCACCGGGCCGTCGGCGGCACGGGCCGGATTGGCGGTGAGGGTTAACATCCACCCACAAAGCAAACACACCGATCCCATCGTGAAATGTCGCATCGCACCTTCCGCTGGTTCAGGTCATCCTCTGACAACAACGGCCGGCAGGAATGCCGGCCGTCGCCATCACGAAATCGTTTTCCGGGCTGGCCGACACCGGCCGCCCCAATCCCCACCACCCGCATCAGGGATTTCTGGAGAAATAATCCCAGGTCTCGAAGGTCTTGACACTATTCTGGGTGGGGCCTTTCGGCTGGGCAATGCTGGGATCGACGGGCGAGCCGCTCGGGTCCGTGGGCATGGGCGCTTCGCGCACATACTTGGCATGGTAATCCGTGAACAGAACGTTATAGCCGGTCTTGTGGGTTTGAGCGCCGACGCCCGCACCACCCTTGTTGGCGAAATAGTTGTCCGCCACCAGCGCGTATACGTTGCGTCTGCCGTAGCTGGGGTTTTTGGTGGCGGCCCGTTTGGCTTCCAGCCACTCAATGAACTGGAGCTGGAGCTGCCGCCTGGATTGCTCCTTTTCCAGGTTTGTCATGGGGTAGCTATCCCGCCCGGCCTCCCGCGGGTGGCGTGTCCCGTACTGATCCGAGCTCCACTGCATGGGAATTGCGTAGATGTAGGACGAGAAGGTGTTCGGCTCGTTGACGTTGAGGAAACCCCTTCCGCCGTAGTTCTTCCCATCGATGTAGTAGTCGTCGCTGGAGCTCAGGGGATTACTCGGGCAGAAGAACAGATGAATATCCTGGCCGGCGTACTTCTTGCCGTACAATCCACCGACGTTGACCCGTTTCCCCCCCTCTTTCATGTAGTACTTATAGCTATACCCCACCATGGGCAATACCTGCTTGTGGTCCGCTGAATAGGTGGAAAAGCCGACGCCCATTTGATGGAGGTTGGAAAGGCATACCGAACGACGGGCCTGGTCCCGGGCCTGCTGCAGGGAGGGCAGCAGGATGGCAACCAGCAGCGCGATAATCGCAACAACCACCAGAACTTCGATCAGCGTAAAGCCGCGCGGTTGGCGGCCGCTTGATGATTCGGGAGTCTTCAGACGGATTGGGGCTGGGGTCATCGATTTCCTCCAGGCACGTTGAAAAAACTGTCTCGGCCCTTGTCCCGGAATGTTCCAGGAGGAACCGCCCTCTCATATAATGTTAACCAGTTTCCAAGAGACCTGTCAACAACGCAGTTGGCGCCTCTTGAGCCTGATGGACCGCCAATCGGGGCAAGACCCCATCAGCGGCAGGCCCGGAATCGGCAGGAGAGACCGCGAGGGGAGCGTCCGGCACGCCGGTTGGGCACACCCAAACCCCTGTCCACGTCACGTCATCCGGCATCAATGAAAAAGGAGCGGTGTCGTCACCTTTTTGGGGACTTCACCGCTCCAGATTCTTCAACAAGCCGTCCTATAGTCGCGGCACCAGCGGGTTCGGACTTACGGATTTTTCATGGCATGGTACCAAAGCTCGAACGAATTGACGCTGCCGCTGGTCAGATCGGCTCCCAGGTTGTAGCGGACAAATTTCACATGGCCGTCGCTGTAAGCGACGTTCACGCCATACCTTCCGTGCGGCGGCTTGACTCCGCCGATCACCCAGTCCATGACCAGCGGCTGCATGCCGCGGGGCATGACCCGCAAGGCGTCGGCGTCGCTGCTGCTATTGGCTTTCTGCCTCAGCACGTCCATCCACCGAGTGCTGAGCTTCCCCGCGCTCCGAGGATAAACATCCAGCGCAAGCTTGGGAGCCCCTGTGCGGGCCGCCATTGGCAGTGCGTAATTGTAGCCGCCAGGCGTCCAGTTGTTTTCATCGGGTGGAGGCGGAGTCCATAAGTCTTTGAGATTTTCGGTTCTGTACTGGACGCTCGTCGTCGGGCAAAAGAGCGCTTCCCATTCGTTACCCGGGGCTACGCCCTGCCTGGGTGCTTTGGCCTGCCCCATGTGCTTGCCCAGCAACAGAGCCAGATTCACGAGAACCTTCGTCGACTTGTCGCCCCCGCCGTAGGCTTCATGACGCGTTTCTGACACGCTGTAAGAGAACCATCCTCGCCACGGCAGGTAGTCCTGGTAATCACGCGCATATGAGCGCATAGCGACGAGTTGATTGTGCAGGTTCGTGGCGCAAACGGATCTCCTCGCCTGATCCCGGGCATTGGCCAGCGAGGGCAGCAGAATGGCCACCAGCAGAGCAATGATGGCCACGACCACCAGGACCTCGATCAGGGTAAAACCTTGTCGGGGGTTACGGGCGCAGTCCACCCCCCGATGCTCGATCAGCAACACGGGGGTCCGCCTGCGGGCTAAGGTTGGCGCCATCGTCTTCCTCCGGCACATGGGGCAATTGTCCATTTCAGAAAGGCCCGGCGCAACGCCGCTGTATAATATGTTAACCAGCTTGCCTGTGGATTGTCAACAGGTACCACCCGCCCAGAGGTAACTTAATTTCGGCGGCCGCGTCAACGGGGCATCCAAAAAGAACGGCCGGCGTTTCCGCCGGCCGTTCAGCTGCGAGCATCATCCCTTGGAGGAGACAGGGACAAACTCAAGGATTATTGGAGAACAACTCCCAATAGTAGTACAAGTTGGGGGCGCCACCTTCCCCGCTGCTGATGGTTTTGACGCCGCGAGCAATTTCGCGCTGGGGGTCGCGGACAAATTTGGCATGGAAGTCGGTAAACAGAACATTGAATCCCTGGCCACGGTGCGGAACCTTGCCAACGCCCATGCCAATCAGATTATCCGCAACCAAGGCCTTGACGTTCTGTCGCCCCACGTATTTGCCGGCCGACTCCTGTGTACTCACGAACGCCTTATAGTAGGGATGCCAGATTTCTTTGGGATAAGCCTTGGCCGCGTCGGACCGGGGGAACTGCCATGCATCCACGGGGGCCGCGTACATGTAGCCGCTCCAAGTCGTGTACGGCACGTTCGGCTCATTGTCCCTCATGAAGAAACTGCGTTCGCCGTTCGCCGGATGATCCTGGTAGTACATGGTGTTGTCGGGGCAGTAGTACAGATCCAGCTCCTTGCCGCAGTACTTTCCGTAGAGCGCGCCCACATCGCAAAGCGGGCGATAGTTTTCTCCCTTGGTGTACTTGAGCGAATACATGTTGGGGCTGCGCCACGGCAGGTACTGCTTGTAATCCGCGGCGTACATGGCAAAGCCTGTCCCCATCTGGTGCTCGTTGGAGAGGCAGACCGACCGCCGGGCCTGGGCCCGGGCATTGGCCAAGGAAGGAAGCAGAATGGCCACCAACAAGGCAATGATGGCCACCACGACCAGCACCTCAATCAGGGTGAACGCGCGTTTCGCCCCCTGCTGGTTCATTCTGTAATGACGGGACCCTGTCATGATTGTCCTCCAAAGACGGGAGTATGTGAACCGCATTGGAGTCAGATCGAGGCCCCAACAACGGCTCGCAGCGCACGCGACCACTTCTATGTTAACTAGATCGGGCCTAATGTGTCAACAGTTAATCTCCGCACCCCTTGCAAATTGTTTTGCAGCGTCTTTATCGCCCCAGGCCGGAAACAGACCGCGCGGCGGACGGCGGCGGGCCCGCCTCCAGCAATGGACTAAGACAATCATAATTCCTTCAATTGCAAGAGATAACAGCCGCCAGGGAGCTGGTCGGCAGGCATGAGAAACGCTCGGACCGGTAACGTACTGGCCGGTAAAGCCCGGAGACTAACCCCCTGGTGACGGAAATCCGTCACGCCCATTATTCTGAGATAAAGGGCCAAAGCTGTCAACACTACCAGGCGGTCCAGCCACCGTCGATGACCACATTCTGACCGGTCATGTAGCCGCTGGCGTCACTGGCCAGAAAGACGACCGCGCCCTTGAGTTCATCGGGCCGGCCCATGCGCCCCATGGGGCTCTTGGTACAGAGTCGTTCGACCATGGCCCGCGGTGCGGTCGGAGCCGGGAAGGGGCCGGGGGTCAAGGTGTTTACCCTGACGCCATCCTTGGCCCAGTAGACGGCCAGATGCCGGGTCATCTGCACGATGCCGCCCTTGAGCGTGTGATAGGCCACGGAGCTGGCCTGGCAAATGCCGGCGTAGGCGTCCGGGTAGGAGCCGACGAGGGCATACATGGAGCCCAGCATGATGATGCTGGCCCCGCCGCCACGTTGAACGGCGTGATCGTGGATGTGGCGGGCCAGGAGGAAGCAGCCGGTGGCGTTGGAAAGCTGCTTATTGAAGGCCTCGGGGGTGATGTTGGTCAGATCCCCGGGGGACAGTTCGTAGCCGTTATTGACCAGGATGTCGATGCGTCCGGCCTGCCGGATGGCGTCGGCGACGCCGCGTTCGATGGATGCCGGATCGAGGTAGTCCATTTCGATGCCGTAGTGCCGGGCGGCGTTCCGCACCGGAAGTTCGCGGGCGAAGGCCTGGGCCTTCTCCTGCTTGCGGCTGCTGACCACCACGTTGGCGCCAGCCTCGGCCAGCGCCCGGCTCAGGGCCGCGCCCAGCCAGCCGGTGGCGCCGGTGACGAGGGCGGTTTTGCCCGAAAGATCGAATAGTTGTTGGATGGTTGGTTCGGCCATGATGGAAATCTCCTTTGGAACAGCATGCGGGGACAAGGAGACGATGGGACACGGAGGATTACATCCCCGCCGCCAGTCCCTTTGTCTCCTTGTCCCCTTGTCCCGTTGTCTTCCTGTCCCCTGCTCTCCCGGTCAGTTTATTGTTACTCCGCTCAGCGGACGTTGGTCCAACACTGGTTCTCGACGGCCTTCAGCACCGCCAGATTGACCCGCAATGTTTGCCAGCCTTCCTCGAAGGTGCAGGCCACCGGCCCCTTGCCCTCGACGGCGTCGAGGAACAGGTTGGCCTGATTGATGAAAATGTCGTCGCGTTCCAGCGAGAACTGGTATTCCAGCTTCCATTCGCCGCCGGGCTCGACCATGGAGGACCAGCGAGCGTTACTCAGGTCGAAGCGGGCGGTGCCGCGTTCGCAGATGACGGTGATGGTGTTCTCGTTGGGGGCCTGGTGCTGGTTAAGGCTGATGCAGCCCATGACCGGCCCATGACGGCTGATGACGTGGACGGTGTCCTCGACGGTGACGCCCTCGAGCACGAGGTGGTCGGCATCGGCCATGAGCCGGTCGACCGGGCCGACGAGGAACTCGGCGGCATTCATGGCATGGGTAAGGACGTCCTGGATGGCGCCGCCGCCGGTGGCCCGACTGGTGTAGTAGATCTGGCGGTAGGCCGGGCGATACTTGGGAAAATGCTGGCCCCAGGTGCCCACCACCTGCACGGGCTTGCCGAAGCGACCGCTGGCGATGGCATCCCTCATCCCCCTCAACGCCGGGTGCGAACGATACGTATAGGCCACCGCGGCGAGCACGCCGCTTTTCCGGATTTGCTCGGCCAGTTCGGCCACGCCCTCTTCGCTGGTGCTGAGCGGTTTTTCGATCAGCACGTTCAGGCCGGCCTCGACCAGCCGGCGGGCCATGGGAATGTGCAGGTGCGAGGGGGCGGCGATCAGGCCGATCTGGTGGCCGGCGGCGCGATCGGCCAGGGCGGCTTCGAGATCGGCGTAGCCGCGCGTGCCGGGATAGCGTTCCAGAATCGTATTGCGAAGCTGCTCGTTCGGTTCGCAGATGGAAGCCTCAACGCGCCCGGTGGCCCGGAAGGTGCGCAGGTGCCGCTCCCCGATGGAACCGACGCCGATGATCAGGATTTTGTGCATGGTTTGGTTCTCAGCTCTCAGTTGCCAGGTCTCAGAGGCTGTCCCACAGGCTGACAACAAGGTCAGCGAGGGGCAGGTCGTTCATGCCGTTTGGCCGGCGACAATCGCGGCTCCGCCCTGCTCAAGAGCAGTGGCATAAGTCTTTTCGGGACAGTCTCAATCAGTTACCTACTCTCAGTGATCCGTTCCGGCCGCCGCGGGTCAGCGCGGAGGCCGGAAAACCTTCCGGTTTACCGCCCTTCCACATAGCTCTTACCGTTTTCGCAGAACCCGTTGTGAAACGTGAAGCCCAGGGGGGCGAACTGGCGCTGGATCTGCTCCAGGCCCTGCTTGACCATGAGCAGGTCGGCCATGTGACAGATGAAGGTGGCGCCCATTTCGAGCAGTTGCTTGGTATGTTCGACGGAGAAGCCGGGCATGCCCCAGTGCTTGCCGGCCTTTCGCGCGGCGGAGGCGATCTTTTCCACGGCCTTCCGCATGACCGGATGGTCAAACTCGCCGGGGAAGCCGCTCAGGACGGTGAAGTCGGCGGGTCCCAGGAAGAGGACGTCCACTCCGGGGACCGCGGCGATTTCATCGGCCCGGTCGACGGCGTGCTGCTCTTCAAGCTGGATCAGGACGAAGGTCTGTTCATTGGCCAGCTTGATGTATTCCTTCATAGGCATGGTACAGTATGGCATGTCGGGGTTCCCCCCGTCGAAGCCACGTTTCCCAAGGGGGGCAAATTTGGCCCACTTGACGACTTCGGCGGCCTCGGCGGCATCGTCGCAACGAGGATACATGATGCCCTGGGCACCGGCCTCGAGGAGGCGGCTGATGCGCATAAACTCGCCCTTGGCCGGGCGGGCCAGAATGTCAGACCGCCCTACCCGGGCGGCCCGCATCAACGCCGTGGCGGTTTCCATACTGTAGGTATGGTGTTCCAAATCCATCCAGATCCCATCGAACCCCATCAAGCTGGTCATTTCAAAGACGGATGGATCGGTGAAATGGAGCTGGGTAAGCAAGACCGGCTCCCCGCGCGAAAGCTTCGCTTTAATGACACTAGGTCTCATGATATATCCAGAAAGATAATTGTTGACAAACTGTCCCCGATCCTGTAAATCATAGAGCGATGAGAAGCTTACCCGATGAGTCAGCGTTGTCAACGCCCGAAGACTTCGGTCAACAACGGGATCAGGCATACCACCGCATTCGCCGGCTGCTAATTTTGCAGCAGATCCCCGAGGGGGTGCGGCTGCGCGAGGCTGAATGGGCCTTGCGGCTGCAGGTGAATCGCACGGCGCTTCGGGAAGCCTTCGCCCGCCTGGAAGCCGAGGGGCTGATCGAAAAAGGCCCCAAGACGGGTTATTTCATTCCCGTTTTGACGGAGCGGGATACGGAAGAGGTGATCGAGGTCCGCCTGATGCTGGAAGGGGGCGCGATCGAGCGGATCTGTCGCCTGGGGTTAAATACCCCCAAGCATCTCAAGAAGATGCGCGACGCCTGCGACCAACTGGAGCGACTGGTTCGCGAGGACTACCTGCTGGGCGTCGCCGAGGCCGACCGCCGCTTCCACGAGGCTTTGATCGAGGCCGCCAACAACCGACGGCTCTCGATGTTGTACCAGCGGGCGCCGCTGCCCATCATCCACCCGGTGATCCTGAGCGGCCCACAGTGGATGGCCAGCGTCCAGATGACGCTGGATGAGCACCGCGCCACACTCGCCGCCATACTTGACGGCCAGGTAGCCCGAGCGCTGGATCTTCTTCGGACACACCTGAAAGAGCGTTCGTTGATCCCGCTCTCGCCGCTTTAATTGCTCGTTGCACCGCCTTGGAGACGGGGGACCGATGATCGGCAGCATAGATCCGCCGCGCCTGTATCTATTGGATTGGGCCGTCATTGCAGCTTACGCCCTCGGCATGCTGGCGATCGGCTATCTCTTCGCAAAACGAACCAAGAGCACCGACGAATATCTCACCGGGGGGCGAAACATGCGTTCGTCCTCCATCGGCCTGTCTCTGTTCGCCACGCTGATGAGCACCATCACCTATCTCGCCATTCCCGGCGAGATGATCAACAAAGGTCCGGTGATCCTCTGGTGGATGGCGGTGCTGCCGGTGGTCTACCTGATTGTGGGCTATGCGCTGATCCCGCTGTTCATGAAGCTGGCAGTCACCAGCGCGTACGAGATCCTGGAGACGCGTTTGGGGCTGACCGGCCGGTTAACCGCCTCGGTGATCTTCCTGGCTACGCGCCTGTTGTGGATGGCCCTGATCATCTATCTCACCGCCGACAAGCTGATCGTCCAGATGCTCGGCTGGGATAAAAACGCCACGCCCTGGGTGGCCGCGGCGATTGGGATTGTTACCGTCATTTACACGTCCATGGGCGGTTTGCGCGCGGTGGTGCTCACCGACGTGATCCAGTCGCTGATTCTGCTGGGCGGCGCCATCCTGACCGTGGTGGTCATTACCATCAATATGGGAGGCGTGGGCGCCTGGTGGCCGCGGGAGTGGTCGCCAAGCTGGGACCAGCAGCCCTTCTTCAGTTGGGACCCGAAAGTGCGGGTCACGGTGCTGGGTTCGCTGGTTTTCATGTCCATCTGGTGGATTTGCACGGCCGGCTCGGACCAGATGGCCATCCAGCGTTACCTGGCCACCCGGGACGCGCGAGCCGCCCGCAAGGCGTTCGGCATGACCCTGATCGCCAACGTGGTGGTGCACGCGCTGCTGGTCTGTGTGGGCTTCGCCCTGCTGGGCTTCTTCCGGGCCCACCCGGAAAACCTGATGCCGGGCATGACCATCGAGAAAAACGCGGACAACCTGTTCCCCTATTACATTGTCCGGTTCCTGCCGCCGGGGATCACCGGCCTGGTCATCGCGGGGCTGCTGGCCGCGGCCATGTCCAGCCTGTCCTCGGGCATTAACTCAGCATGCTCGGTCATCAGCTCGGATTTCATCGGGCGGTTCAAGCAGCGACGCGGGCCCCTGGCAGGGCTGGATGCCGACGACAAATCAAGCGACTGGTCGAAGGCCGCCGCGAAGTCCAGCGACCCGGACGCGCTGGCGGCCACGCAGCCGATTACGGTCGGTCAGACCCGCCTGATCGCGGTTATCTCGGGGCTGGCGGCGGTATTGCTGAGCTTCGTGATCGGGGGAATCACCGGGAACATCATGGAGATCACGGTCCGCACCAACCACATTTTCGCCGCCCCGCTGTTCGCCCTGTTCTTCATGGCCCTGTTCGTCCGTTCCGCGACCGGTTTCGGGACGATTTTCGGGGCACTGTACGGCTGCGGGGTGGCCATGGTCATTGCTTACTGGGATATGCTGACCGGCAGACCGCCATTGAGCTTCCAGTGGATTTCGCTCATTTCGCTGGTCGTGTCCATCGGGGCCGGCATCCTGCTGAGCCGGGTGATACCCCGGTCCAAGACGTGGACCGGGTGGGCGATCCAGTCGCTTGTGGCCGCCCTGCCCCTGGTGGCTCTGTTCGTGGTCGTCCTGCAGTACCGGGTTGGCTGATAGTACGGTTCGGAAGTTCTCGCCCGTCTGAAGTTTCGGTTCCGTCCGCTCCTGGGATCCGGCTCATTGATCCCGGGCCTGATTCCGCTCGGCCTCTGCCATTTCGACCTCGGCAATGACCTCGGCCGGTGAGAGATCATCCGCATAAATCAACCGGCACAACGCCCGGTGATAGCGGTCGGTGGTCCACATGGCCGATCCCAGCAGGGCGCGGAACTGTTCGTGGCTCAGATTCGCCCCCGCGGTGGGCATGGACACGCGGAAATCCAGCTCGCCGGTGGACATGTCCAGTTCGAAGCAGCCCAGCGACAGACCGTAGTTGGCCCGGGCCAGCGCGTCGGCCATTTGCGGACGCTTGGGCTCGGGGACGATCTCCGGAATCCGCACGATCGCGCCCACCAGGGCCGGATCCTGCCGCAGAAAGATCAGCATGTGGAAAGTTCCGGTGCGAGCCCGGAAGCCGGTCTCAATCCCGGTACCGTCCTCCCGCACGCTGTGGCCGAAGCCGTCGTCATCGAGATAGCGACAGAGTTGATCCAGCGTCAGCTCAGCACCGTCCATGGATGACCCCTTCTCCCGTTGGAGGATTCGCCCGGCGGCCTTGGAGGGACGCTTTCGCGGCGTCGTGCGAACCTCACCCCGCTTTTTCTTGTCCGGCAGGTGGGCCAAAGCCCCAGGGTCTATCGGTGGGTTCCCCGGTTTCTTCACGGGCGGCTGCGGCGCGCCGCGCAGCCGCCGCCACCAGCCGGCCAGCGCGGCCCAAAACCGCTGTCCCACTCCGCCGCCAGACTCCCTCGTGCGATGGCTCATCCGTCGGTTCGCCCTTTCCACATACTATATGACCGCGCGCGATCCCGCGACACGCCCTGGGGCGCGCCACCGCACCAGTCATGCGCTGGGCTGTTGACCATCGCGCAGGGTCATTAATCGCCTCCCCGCTGCGGGGGCACTTCTATCATAACACACCCGGGCGTCTAAGGGGCAATCCGCAAGACGGATCGCCGCTTTTCCCGGCCGGCAGCGTAAGTCTTTGTCATCAAGAGAGTTCAGTCCACCGTTTTCGCCCTTTACGAGTCGATCCGACCGTGCAACAGCCGCCAGTGAACCGGGCGGAGCGCTCTTGCCAAGCACGCGCCCGCATGCTTCAATCCCTGTCATAAGAAAGGCAGGTACACGATGGCAACGGAGGCGGTCTGGTATTTTGCGCGTGGAAATCAGCATGTCGGGCCCATGTCGGTGGAAGACCTCGTCCGCCAGACCGGCGGCAACCCCCAGGTGCTGGTGTACGGTCCCGGGCTGGGGGACTGGACGCCGGCCATCCAGGTGCCGGCGGTTGCGGCCATGCTGAGCGGCTCGCCCCGGCCGGCCGGCAGCATCCCTCCGCCGCCAAAGCGGGCGGACGTCATCGATTATGAGATCTTCGGCGCGGAGATGCAGTACGCCGTGATCACCCTGGACCCCGGCGAGATGGCCATCGCCGAGCCGGGCTCGATGATGTTCATGAGCCCGGGGATCAAAATGGAGACGGTGTTAGGGGATCCTTCGGCCCAGCAGCAGGGGTTCTGGGGTAAGGTGGCCACGGCCGGCAAACGGATGCTCACCGGCGAGTCGCTGTTCATGACCACCTTCTCGAATGTCGGAAGCGGCCGCGAGCAGGTGGCTTTCGCCGCCCCCTACCCCGGGAAGATCCTGCCCATGGATTTAAGCGAGATGGGCGGCGAGTTGATCTGCCAGAAGGACTCCTTTCTGTGCGCGGCCCGCGGCGTGCAGATCTCCATCGCATTTCAGAAGAAGATCATGACCGGGCTGTTTGGCGGCGAAGGCTTCATCATGCAGCGGCTTTCCGGCGACGGGCTGGCCCTGGTGCATGCGGGCGGCACGCTGAGCAAGCGGACGCGCAAAGCCGGCGAGACCCTCAGGGTCGACACCGGCTGCCTGGTGGCCTTGTCGCCCAGCGTCAATTACGACGTGCAGTTCATCGGCGGGTTCAAGAACATGCTGTTCGGCGGCGAGGGGTTGTTCTTCGCGACGGTGACCGGTCCGGGCGACGTGTGGCTTCAGTCGCTGCCCTTCTCGCGCCTGGCCGGAAGGGTGCTGGCCAACGCGCCGTCGACAGGCCGGAGCAGCAAGGGAGAGGGATCCATCCTCGGTGGGCTGGGCAACCTTTTGGATGGGGATAACTCTTGAGGGTGGTGAGGGGTTAGGGTTC
>JAAXZI010000006.1 GCA_012719955.1 Phycisphaerae bacterium
CCAAGGCGAGCGTCCTTCGTCGGCCCGGAAGACCGAAAATACCTCGAAAACGGGGCAGGCGCAACGGGGGGAGCGCTGTACAATGGCGGAACACAGCCCGGCGGCGTAGCCGGGCAAGGTCAAATGGGAAATGTCGGTTTAGGATTCCACTCATCGTGGCGAGGGGGTTCCAGGGAACGAAGCAGTTCATTGCCGGCTGGGTCGTCACAAACGAAGTATCCGCATTCAATGACAGATACGATTCTTTCCTGGCGGAAATCCGCCGAGTTCGCTTCTCCGTGGCTCCTCGTGCCTATTGCGCGTGCACGATCGACTATCGTGCCACAGAGACAAGCAGACGCCATTCCGTCAGAAGGCCTTCTAACGCCATTTTCAAGCTAATTAGACGGCAAATCGCATTCACCCACCCCGGCACGCAGTTTGCACAACCCTCGGCAGTATCCCCGCGCAAGGGGCGCGGGGATCGTTTGAGATTGCCATCCGCCCGATGCGACGGAAAGCCGCCCATTGGCGGGGGCATGGCGTCCCCGGCCGTTCCAGAGTTTCGCGAGGATTCTCGCGAGAGAGGTGTAAACATGCTGCCGCGCTGTCCAGTTCCCCAGTTCCGCAACGCTCCTCGCAAGCACGGTCGGTATGGAGTCCGGCCGTCGCAGAAGCACGGAATGCTCCCGCTGGAAACGGCGCTGGGTAAACGCCGTGTCCTGGCAGGCGGTCTGTTGGGCTTTCTTTGCCTGGCCATCGCTCAGCCGGCGTTCGCCCAGAGTGGAGAGCCGGCGGCCGTCGCGCCGGCCACTAACTCCGGCGATACCGCCTGGATACTCACCAGTACCGCCCTGGTGTTGATGATGACCATCCCCGGCCTGGCCCTCTTCTACGGCGGGCTGGTTCGATCCAAGAACGTCCTCTCGACCCTCATGCACAGCTTCTTCTGTGCCGGGCTGATCAGCGTCACCTGGGTGCTGTACGGCTATTCGCTGGCCTTTGGGCCGAACAGCCTGGGCGGCCTTGTGGGCGGTTTGGATTTTCTGGCCCTCAGAAATGTTCTCGGGCAGACCAACGGCACCATTCCGCTCATCCTGTTCGTCATGTTCCAGGGAACATTCGCGATCATCACCCCGGCGCTGATTTCCGGGGCCTTCGCCGAGCGGATGCGGTTCTCCGCTTTTGCCTTGCTCATGCTGCTCTGGTCAACATTTATCTATGCCCCGCTGGCGCACTGGGTCTGGGGCGGCGGGTGGATCCAGCAGTTGGGCGCACTGGACTTCGCCGGCGGCACCGTGGTGCATATCTCCAGTGGTATCGCCGCGTTGGTGACCGCCATCTACTGCGGTAAGCGTTTCGGCCACGGGCGCGAGCCCATGCCGCCTCACAACCTGCCCTTTACCGTTCTGGGCGCCTCTCTGCTCTGGGTGGGCTGGTTCGGATTTAACGCCGGCAGCGCCCTGGGCTCCAACGAGCTGGCCTCCCTCGCGTTCATCAACACCAATACCGCAGCAGCAGCAGCCGCCCTGGGCTGGATGATTGCCGAGTGGCTCAAGTCCGGCAAGCCCACCATTCTCGGTGCGGCCTCCGGCGCCGTGGCCGGGCTGGTCGTCATCACGCCGGCCGCCGGTTTCGTAACCCCCCTGTCGGCCCTGGTGATGGGCGCCCTGGGTGGCGTTGTGTGCTACACGGCCGTCTCCCTCAAACCGAGGATTGGCTACGACGACGCCCTCGATGTCGTGGGCGTACACATGGTGGGCGGAACGCTGGGCGCCCTGCTCACCGGCCTCCTGGCCACCAGGGCCGCAAACCCCGCAATTGAGTTGGAAGGCGGACTGACCCTCCTCGTCAAGCAGGCGATCGCCATCCTGGCCACCTACGCCTTCTCCGGCCTGGGCACCCTGGTCATCCTCATGGTGATCAATCTCGTCACCAGGGTTCGCGCTTACCGCGAGGAGGAGACCATGGGTCTGGATCTTTCCCAGCACAGCGAGCGGGCCTACGCCTTCGGGGGCGGCGATCCCGTGACCGCCTTCGCCGGCGAGCCGCGTCCCGCCATGATCCCGCCCAGCTTAGGCGAGCAGTTCACGCTCGCCGTCGAGGGCATCAGCCCCAGCGCGATCAGCCGTCATTGGCGAGGACTCTGCCAGTCCAACGGCACGCCGCCCACGCCCGAATTCAAGCAGGTCTACGCCAACCTGAGCACCGTGCGCGAGAATCACTTCCGTTTCCGTGGCGGGGATCGCGAGGAAATCCGTGCCGATCTTGAAGCCATCTTCAAGGAAGTCACGCCGGGCGCAACCGTACGGATCATCGAGGCCGAACAGGATTCCTCGCTGCCCATGCTCGTCGGCGTGTAGCCCGGGCATCCTGTCCGCACCTTCCCGGCGAAGGCGGGCCTCCTCCGCCCCCCTTTGCCGGGAGGCGGACGGCTTGACCGCCTTCAAGTGGCACAGTGCAATCGTGAACCCAACGACCGAAAGGACTTTGGCATGAAAATGATCGTTGCCATCATCCGCCCTGATCGCCTCGACGAGGTGCAAGAGGCCCTCGCCGAAAGCGACATCTATCTCATGACCGTCAGCGACGTGCGCGGTTGCGGCCGGCAGCGCGGCTACACCGAGGTTTACCGCGCTCAGGAGCAGGAAATCCGCCTGTTGCCCAAGATCAAACTGGAAATCGCCGTGAACGATGCCTTCGTGGATGCCGCGGTTGACGCCATCGTCCGCGCCGCGCGTACCGGCGATACCGGAAAGGTCGGCGACGGAAAGATTTTCGTCCTCCCCCTCGAGGATTGCATCCAGATCCGTACCGGCGAAACCGGCATGGTCGCGATCGGCCCGTAACAGCAGGTTCCTCATCCTTGCGGCCCTTGGCGTCAGGGGAAGGTTTCAGCAACCAGAAGGCTTCACCGTTTCGGCATTGGCCGGAGGGTATGGCCGCCCCGCAGGAGGCGGCAGCTCCCGCCGGCCTCGGGGTGGCCGTCTTTTATATGACCGTGCGCCGTCCTGCGACATGTCCTGGGGTGCGCCGGCGTCCTCTGTGTGTGCCAATGGTCTTGGCTGTGCTCCACGTCGGAGTCGTCCCGGCACGGCTCAAGAGCCCTGGCACACAAATCGTGATTCTTGTTGTCTTACCATCGCGCACAATCGCTTAAACCACACCCTCCAAACGTGGGGTGTGGCTTTTTCGCATGCTCCCGCTTTTTGTGTTCCCGCGCCGCTTCCCCTGTCGCGACTTTCCCCATAAGCTCAAGTAATGTCCGAGAAAGGTGAAAATGCCCTGGTTGCCTGGTTGCGGGAGCGTTTCCCGCCTGACGCCGATCGTGTGCCGGTCGGCATCGGCGACGATATGGCCGTTCTGCGCTTTGGCCAGAGCCTCGTCGCCATCACTACCGATATGCTCCTGGACGGGGTGCATTTCGAGACGGACAAGCAGAGCTTTGAGTTGATCGGCCGGAAGGCCCTGGCCTGTTCGCTCAGCGACTGTGCGGCCATGGCCTGTCAGCCGGTCGCCGCCACCGTCAGCCTGGCCCTGCCGAACACCCTCGCGCTGGAGGATGTGAAATGCATCTACGAGGGCATGGCCCAAGTCGCCGATCGCTTCGGCTGCCGTATCGTCGGCGGAGACACCACAAGCTGGTCCGGCCGGTTGGCTATCGACATCGCCATGCTCGCCGAGCCTCTGTCGCCGCGCGGTCCGATCCGCCGTGGCGATGCCCGCGAAGGAGACGCTCTCTTTGTCAGCGGCCCCCTCGGCGGCAGCTTGCTCGGATCGCACCTGACGTTCACGCCCCGGCTCGACCTGGCCCGGCAGATCGCCCCCGACCCCGCCCTGCACGCCATGATGGATCTGTCCGACGGCCTGTCCATGGATTTGTACCGCATGTGTCAGGCCAGCGGCTGCGATGCCGAACTTGAGGCCACCAGCCTCGAACGGGCCATCAGCCCCGCGGCTCGCGACCTGGCTCGAACCACCGGTAGGACGCCCCTGGAGCACACCCTCCACGATGGCGAGGATTTCGAGTTGCTCATCGCCGGCCATCCGGATCTCGTTCAAGGCCCCTACGGGCTGATTCCCGTCGGCCGTATGGTTGGAAAGTCGGCCTCTCGTTTCAGGGATGGGCTCGCGATATCTTTATCCCAGGACGCACCCTGCATCGCCCTCGTTCATCCTGACGGCCGACGAGACCGCATCGAACCCCGTGGTTACGAGCATTGGAAATGATCCTCGAAAGCAACAACCTCGAAGCGACCCATGACATCGGCCGGCGTCTCGGCGCCGCCCTGATCGTCGGCGACGTGGTGGCCCTTGTGGGTCCCCTGGGCGCCGGCAAGACCGCCCTCGTCCGCGGGATTGCCGAAGGCGCCGGCGTGCCCGATTCCCGCGAGGTCAACAGCCCCACCTTCGTCATCGTTAACGAATACGAGGCCCGCCCGCCCGGCCGGTCGGAATCGCCGCAACACGGCCCGGGCCCCGGCAGCGCCGCCCTGCGCCTCTACCATATCGACACCTATCGCCTGCGGAACTGGACCGACCTGGATGCCCTCGGCTTCGATGAAATGCTCGCCCAGGGCGCCGCGCTGATCGAGTGGGCCGACCGTGTCGAACCGTTACTGCCCGAAGACCGGTTCACCATCACGCTCGAACCGATCGACGATACGCGCCGCCGGTTTCACTGCCACGCCGGCGGCCCGCGCAGCCAGGCGTTGCTCGCGGCCCTGCGGTAGCGGCCCGCGCCCCTGACGGCCATGGGCCTTATCGGCACATCTGCGCATTCGGACGACCGCGGTAATCCCGGCTCGCGCCGGCAGACATGGATGAGGTGATTCCTCCACCCCGTCCGCTCACGCGAACACCCCCCGTCGAGCGCCCTCCCGGATGGCCACCACCGCCGGATGACTGAGTTTGGCCTCCACGGTGATCGCGTAGAAGCGTTGCCGCACCTCATCGGTCCGGCCAATCACGCTGACGCAGCCTTCCCTGCGCACCTCCTCCTCTACCACCGACGGCACGATAAAGATGCCCGTCCCCTCCTGCCCGAGGGAGCTCAGCAGGGCCGCATCGTCGCATTCGACAACCACCACCGGATGAATCCTCTTCGCATCCAGCCAGAGGTTCAGCTCATGGCGCAAAGCGGTCCCCTCGCCGGGCAGCAGGACCGGCGCTCCGTCCAGCGAGTCCGGAAAGCGCCGCCTGTACTTCGCGGCCAACGACTGGACGCCCAGGAAGCTAATGCCACTATCTCCCAGCAAATGGTTAAAACCGCGAAGCTGAACGCTCGCCCCGATGGGCGCGTCGCTGAGCACCACGTCGCTGCGATGAGCGGCCAGATCTGCCAGCAGGCGATCGGCCTTGTCCTCCCGGCAGGTCAGCCGGACCGGCTGCGGCAGACGCAGCGCCGGCTCCAACAGCAGACGCACCACGCTCTTGGGCAGAATATCCACGATGCCGACCGTGAGTTTCAGCGGCCGGTCCTTGGGCGCCTCCTCCAGGGCCTTGATCAGTTCCCGCCCCAGTGAAAAGATCTCATTGGCATAGTTGAAGGCCACCCGCCCCGCCTCGGTCAGTACCAGTCGGCGCCCCGCGCGCTCGAACAGTCGCTGGCCCAGCGCATTCTCCAGGGATTTGACGAGCGAGCTGACCGTCGGCTGCGACACGAGCAGTTCCTTGGCCGCCCGTGACACGCTGCCCTCGCGGGCCACGACCCAGAAATAGTAAAGGTGATGATAGTTCAACCACTTCATGCCCTATTATAGACGGTATCAATAGGTAGCATTGAACGTTTGTATTCGTCCAATAGGTATTTCCCCCCTATCCTTGGGTGCCGATGGCCGGTCAGGCACTGCATGGAGCGCGGCGATTTCGCCGGCCAAGCACGTCGACGGCACTGCTTTCCAAACAATCGAGTGATCTTCTTGAAATAAGGAGTTGAGCATGAAAAGCGCGCCAGTGGTAATTCCGGACCGCGATTTCGAACAGCTCAACGAGTTGATTCGCTTCGCACCTCCTGGAGTGATCGAGAAACCGCATCTGCAGGCGCTTGAGCGGGAGCTGGACCGCTGCCAGATAGTGCCGGCTCATCGCGTGCCGCGGAACACGGTCGTTATGGGTTCGCGCGTGCGCATCCTCGACCTGGCGACCGGGGAAACCGACACCTGGACCCTCGTCTATCCGGGCGAAGCCAGCTTCGCGGAAGGCAAACTTTCCGTGGTGGCCCCGCTGGGTAGCGCCATCCTGGGAACCCGCGTCGGCGATGTGGTCAGGGTGCGTGCGCCCGGCGGAACGCGCAGAGTTCGGATCGAGAAGATCCTTTCCCGGCCAAGAGCCGCACGCAGCCGGTCACCTGAGTTGGTGCGATAACCGGGAGGTGTTTCATGATGTCCGTGATGACTGACCAGATTCTGGTCACCGATACGGATCACAGGAGGCTCCGGGCGGCGATTCGCGCTCTGCGCCATCATCGCCGGTGCGGCGCATACCTCAATGCGCTCGAGCGGGAGCTGCGCCGCGCGAAGGTCGTTCCCTGGTGGGAGATTCCGGAAGACACGGTGACCATGAATTCGCGCGTCCGCATTCATGACCTGGATGAGGATGAGCGGTTCATCTGCAACATCGTGTACCCGGAGCAGGCAGGCTATCAGGAGGACGACGTTTCGGTCCTTTCTCCGCTGGGGACAGCCATCCTCGGGAGCCGTGTGGGCGACGTGGTTCGCTGCCCGACGCCCTGGGGCACGCGCGAGGTGAAAATTGAGAAGCTGTTCTACCAGCCGGAGGCCGCGGGGGACCTGCACCTGTAGGCCCTGGATCGATGACATTCCGGTCGTGTGGACGAAACAGACCCTTTTTCAAGGAGGCGAACATGCGCATAAAAGTGTCTGTTATCAATACGGAATTGCCCCTGGCGCTGCGGAACTACGCGGAGGTGCGCACCTGGCTCGCCCTGCAGCGATTCGCCAACCGGGTTCGCTGGGTCAATGTATGGCTACGGACCTGTAACGGAGATCGGGGCGGGGATGGCAAACTCTGTCGCATGGAAGCCTGGCTCGGGCGGGCAGGCTCGATCGTGGTCGAACAGATGGACGTCGATCCCTATATGGCCATCGACGCCGCGGCGATCCGCCTGAAGCGGGCGATCGCGGATCGGCTGAAATTCCGCTGGCAGAAGCGGCGCCGGCAGACGGTGGATCGGTCGTTCGCCTTGGCTTGAAATTCCGCCGTCACTGCGCCAAAACGAAAACGCTGGGAATGGGCTTCAGCCGTAACACGGGGAGTCCAGGACACCTCCAGGAGCGCAGAAAGCCGGGCGAGATCATGAAAAGCACGAAACCGCGCAAAGGAGTCCCCCATCCGACGTCCTTCTGCGCGGTTTCGTGCTTTTGTGATTCGGCGATCCGGCAGCGCTATCCGAGGGCGCGAGCCCTGGAGAATGCCCGTCAGACCCTTCAGAGATCCTCAGGCTGCTCGCCGGGCACAACCTGCACCTTCCGCTCCCGGCCCTCGCGCCAGATGGTGATCGTCGCCCGCTCTCCCACCGGCAGTTCCGCGATCAGCGCCTGAAGCTGCCCGCTGTCCGTCACCCGCACACCGTTGACTTCCAGCACCACGTCCTCGGCGCGAAGCCCCGCCTGCGCGGCCGGTCCGTTCGGCACCACTTCTTCAATGAACACCCCGTGGGCCGTGTCGAGTTTCAGCCGGTCGGCCACTTCGGGAAATAACGGCGTGATGCTGATACCGAGATAGCCCCGCACCAGCGGCTGCCCGCTGATGATTCGGCGGGCCGCCCACACCACCGTATTGGACGGTGTCGCGAACGCCACGCCGGCGAAGTTGCCGTCTCCGGCGATGGCGGTATTGATTCCGATCACCTGGCCGCGCGTGTTCACGAGCGCCCCGCCGGAATTGCCCGGGTTGGTCGAGGCGTCCGTCTGGATGAAGTTCTGATATTCCATCCCCTCGATATCCAGGTTCGACCGCCCGGTCGCGCTGACGATCCCGTGTGACACCGTCTGCGAAAGCCGGAACGGGCTGCCGATCGCCAGGACGAGGTTGCCAACCTCCACCCGGGAGGAATCGGCGAACTTCGCGGGAATGAGATTGGGAGCGTTGATCCGTAGAACGGCCACGTCCGTCTTCGGGTCCCTCCCTACCAGCTCGGCCTTGATCCTTCTTCCGTCCGCCAGCACCACGTGGATCTGCCGGGCGCCCTGGAGCACGTGGCTGCTGGTCACAATGTGCCCCTGCGAGTCAAAGATCACGCCGCTCCCCGACGCCTGACGCTGACGCCCGCCGGCCGAGCCCATCACCGTCTGAACGCTCACCACCGATGGCCGGGCAATCCGCGCCACCCGGCTCATGGCCGTCGAGAAGCGATCCAGGAAGGCGATGTCGTCCGCACTGGCCTCCACGTCCGCCCCCTGCTCCGCCGAAACGCGCCTCGGCAGCGGCGCCGCCGGGCGGGCCGGGACAGTGGTCTCGGTCGGAACCGCCCGCCGGGATGGAGCGGATCTCACTTTCCCCGTCTCCTGTCCGTGGGCGCTATTGACCGCAATCGTCAGCCATAGAGTAGCGATCAACAATCCCGCCACAGCCGCAGGTATCGAGTTTCGCTTGACTGCCTGCACGCAAACCGCCCCCTCTCGATTCCACCGATTCATATCCAACTCCTTGGGAATACCACTTTGTCTCCGGCCACGACGGTCTATGATAGCAGTGCCTTATCGGACGTGCATTTGTCGGCATGTTCAGTATCCACCCCCTTTTCTACATCGCGGGGGTAAGGGAGGTTCTCAGGGACCGCCGGGCAGGCTCCTGGCTGCTGGCGCATGGCGGCGGACAGCGTCGCCGGTCGCGTTCACGGCGTGCTCCCAGAGAGAAGAGCAACGGTTATCGAGTCCCTCCGGAGGGCCGATGGCCCTTCAAGCCAGCCTTGGCCGGAACCGGCGGCTCGACCTCCCGATTCATCGCTTCATCGCTCGTCGCGCCAGCGGATCTAAAGACTTGTACACAAAGGCTTTGCCGATGAACCCTTCTCCTGTGGCGGCCGTATCCGATCCGCGGCCGGTCTGGTTTCATTCATCCTCGCCTCATCGCTTTGGAGATCCCCCCAACCGCTGCCGTGCGTTCCGCGTCCCTTCCGGATGCCGCCCCCTCCCTTCCCCCTGTGCCTCGTCTTCCGTATCATCATGGACCTTCGGGTGTTCAAAAAAAGATCGAGACGAAAGGATTGCAGACAGATGCCACTGACTCTTCCGCCTGACGGTGACCCCATTCGCAGGAATGATACAGGGCTGGAAGTCCCTGACCGGCCCGTCATCCCCTTCATCGCCGGCGACGGCACCGGCCCGGATATCTGGCGGGCCGCCCAACGGGTCTTCGATGCAGCCGTTGAAAAGGCTTATGGAGGTAAAAGGAGGCTCGCCTGGCTCAAGGTCCTGGCCGGCGAAGAGTCGTTCCACGCTCTTAATACCTGGCTGCCCGACGAGACCGTCGAAGCCTTCCAGAAGTACATCGTCGGCATTAAGGGCCCGTTGACGACGCCGGTCGGCGGCGGCATCCGGTCACTGAACGTGGCCCTGCGTCAACTGCTGGATCTCTACGTCTGCCTGCGGCCGGTGCGTTACTTCCGCGGCGTCCCTTCGCCGGTCAAGCGGCCGGAGGCCGTGGACATGGTCATCTTCCGCGAGAACACCGAAGACATCTACGCGGGCATTGAATACCCGGCCGGCTCGCCCGAAGCCGCGCGGGTACTCGATTTTCTCCAGGAGCACTTCCCCAAGGACTTCAAGAAGATCCGCTTCGGCACGCAGGAGGCCGGCGACGACTGGCTGCGATGGCTCGAAACCGCCGGCTGGCCCTGCCGGGAGGCGCCCCTCCAGGTGGGCATTGGCATCAAGCCGGTCAGCTACCTGGGCACGGAACGGCTCGTACACGGCGCCATCTCCTACGCCATCAAGAACAAGCGCCGCTCGGTGACCCTGGTCCATAAGGGCAACATCATGAAGTACACCGAAGGCGCTTTCCGCGAATGGGGCTACCAGGTGGCCGAGCGTTACTTCCCTGACCAGACCTACACCTGGAACCAGTGGGAAAACACCAAGCGGAACAAGGACGAGGCCGCCGCCAACGCCGAAATGGAAGCCGCCCGCAAGGCCGGCAAGATCATCATCAAGGACGCCATTGCCGACATCGCCCTCCAGCAGGTGCTCACCCGCCCGAACGATTTCGATGTGATTGCCACGCTGAATCTCAATGGCGATTATCTCTCCGACGCCCTGGCTGCCCAGGTCGGCGGCATCGGCATCGCCCCCGGCGGCAACATCAACTACGTCACCGGGCACGCCATCTTCGAGGCCACCCACGGCACCGCGCCCAAGTACGCCAACAAGGACGTGGTCAACCCGGGCAGCGTGATCCTCTCCGGCGAGATGATGCTCCGCCACCTGGGCTGGAACGAGGCCGCGGACCTGATCATCAAGGGCATGGAGGGTGCGATCAATGCCCGCACGGTCACCTACGACTTCCACCGCCTCATGGAAATGGAAGGCCAGCCGGCCACCAAGCTCAAATGCAGCGAGTTCGGTGAGGCGGTGGTGAAGCACATGGGGTGAGGAAATGCCTAATGTCTAAGCACTAATGTCTAAAGAATTCCCAAAGCCCTAATGACGAATGACCAACAGGCGACGCCTTCATTCGTCATTAGGGCTTTCGTCATTAGACATTGGGTCACATGTCTCGTACCGTCACTAACCCCACGGCCTTGCGTACTTCTCGCATAGTCTGGGCGGCGACCTCGCGGGCCCGCCGGCCGCCTTCGGCCAGGATGCGCTCGACCTCCTCCGGGTGTGCTTCTAATTCCTGGTACCGCTTCCGCGCCGGACCCAGCTTCTCCATAAACAGCTCGAAGAGCCGCTTCTTCACCTCGCCGTAGCCCATGCCGCCGCGGCGATGGCGTTCCTCCCACTCGGCGGTCTCCTCTTTCGAGGCGATCAGCCGCAGCAGGGCCATGGCGTTGTTGTTGACGTCCTTGGGCTCCTCCACCGGCGTCGAGTCGGTCACGATGGACATGATCCGCTTTCTGACCACCTTCTCGGGCGCGAACAACTCGATGGCGTTGTCATAGCTCTTGCTCATCTTCCGCCCATCGATCCCCGGCACCACCGCCACTTCGTCGCGGATCAGCGCCTCGGGCCGCACGAAGATCTCGCCGTACGTCTGGTTGAACTTACCCTGGAGGTCCTGCGTGATCTCCACGTGCTGCTTCTGGTCCTGCCCCACGGGCACGAGCTGCGGCTTGTAGATGAGGATGTCGGCCGCCATCAGCACCGGATAGGCGAACAGCCCGTGGTTAGGCGAGAGGCCCTGGGCCACCTTGTCCTTGTAGGAATGGGCCCGCTGAAGCAGCCCCAGCGGCGTCACGCACGAAAGAATCCACGACAGCTCCGTCACCTCCGGCACGTCGGTCTGGCGGAAGAAGACCGCCTTGGCCGGGTCCAGCCCCAGGGCCAGGTAGCCCATCGCCACCTGCCGGGTGTACTCGACGACCATCTCGGCGTCGGTCAGGCTGGTCAGCGCGTGGTAGTTGGCAATGAAGTAGAAACACTCGTGCTCCGTCTGCATCTCGATCTGCGGGCGCATGGCCCCGAAATAGTTGCCCAGGTGCAGACGGCCGGAAGGTTGAATGCCCGATAAAACTCTCATGTCATTCCCATCACAACTGCTTCTACAGCGCAAAGTAATCAAAAGCGCAAGCTAACCAAATTGCTGTAGCGGCCGGACTCCGTAC
>JAAXZI010000084.1 GCA_012719955.1 Phycisphaerae bacterium
GACACTGATTCTTCGTCGGCAAGACACGGCTGCAATGCTGCACGGCTCAAGGGCCATGGCACCCAGCGCCCACGCGCACAGTCCGTTAGCCGATCTCCACCCGTCCCTCGCGCACCTTCAGCCGGCCTTCCGCGAACAGCCGGATTGCCTCGGGATAGGCAATACATTCCTGCTGGAACACCCGGTCCGCGAGTGTGTCCGGCGTGTCGCCCGGAAGAACCGGAACTCGCCGCTGAAGAATGATCGGTCCCGCGTCATACTCGTTGTTGGCGAAATGCACGGTGCAGCCGCTCTCCCGGTCGCCGGCCGCCAGCACCGCTTCGTGGACATGGTGGCCGTAAAACCCCTTACCGCCATACTTCGGCAGCAGGGCCGGGTGAATATTCATCACCCGGTTCTCATAGCGCGGCGGGATCAGCCACGGGCACAGCCATCCGGCCATGAGCACCAGGTCTACGCGGGCCGCCTCAATCGCCTCGGTCACCCTCCGGCTGAATTCTTCCACTGACAGCCCCTGCCGGCCGATAACCTCGACCGGCACGGCCGCACGCCGGGCGCGCTCCACACCGGCCACGTCGGGCCGCGAACTAATCACCAACACGATCTCGATGGGCAGTTGCCCGGCCCGGGACAGCTCGATGAAGTTTTGCAACGTCCGACCACTGCCTGATATCAGCACGGCCACCCGCAATTGACGCCCTTTGTCACTCATGGGCTGAAACTTTACCAGCAAAACACCCGGCAGGTAAGGGGCTGCCGATTACCATCTTGTGTCCCCGGCCGAACGGGCCACGGCGCAAGAGCCGGACAGGGGACTAAACTCTCAGGAACATCGCAATCACCCCATAACCTCACCCGTTCCCCGCGTTCGCCTTGCACTCATCCCTGAATCAGCCCATACTGACGCCAGAAAAGGCTCCGAATGCTTCGAACCAGAGGATTCGCCCATGACCATTGTCGCGGTGACCGAAACAGAGTATCGCAAGGCCCCGGACATCTTCGAGGCCGCTGCATCCGGCGGGCTCAAGTGCATCTCCGCACCCCCCGATGAGGCCGAGCTGGCCAGAACCATCACCGCCACGGGCGCTTCCCATGCCATCGTCGGCATCCAGCCATACGTGGGCCCATTGTATGCCGCGTTGAAGCGCGGCGCGGTGCTAGCCCGCTTCGGCGTCGGCCATGACAGCATCGACAAAGCACAGGCTACCGCGGCCGGCCTTCTCGTAACCAATACCCCTGGCGCCCTCGACGATTCCGTTGCCGAGCTGACCATGGCGCTGATCCTCGCCGCCGCCCGGCATATTCCCACCGTAACCCGCGATACCCGGGAGGGCGGCTGGAGGCAGATCGTAGGCGTCGAACTCCGCGAGCGTACCCTGGCCGTCATCGGCTGCGGAGCGATCGGCTGCCGTGTGGCCCGGATTGCCTCCCGGGGCTTCGGAATGCGCGTGATCGGGGTCAAAGCACACGATACCAACCGCGAGCGGCTGATGGCCGATTTCGGATTCGACTCCATCGTGACTGATTTGGCCCCGGCCGTCGCCAACGCCGACTTCGTCAGCCTGCACGTGCCCGGCACGCCCGCCACCCGCCATCTGCTGAATGCCGAGCGTCTGGCCATGCTCCCCGCCGGCGCGTGGCTGATCAATACGGCCCGCGGCAGCGTTGTTGACGAGGCAGCCCTCTATGACGCCCTGGCCGCCGGCCGGCTGGGGGGCGCGGCCCTCGACGTCTGCGAGCGAGAACCCTACGCGCCGGCCGACCCGGGCAGGGATCTGCGAGCCCTGCCCAACGTGATCCTCACCCCGCACGTCGGCAGCAGCACCCGCCAGGCCTGCGTCCGCATGGCCCGGCAGGCCCTCGCCAACATCGCCGCCGCCCAGCGTCAAGACTACGCCTCGATGAACATCGTCAACCCCGACGTGCTTGCGCTCCTGACGAATCCCACCACCCCTGGATGAATGGAACGCTCGCCGGCTGACCGGCATTCGGATTTCGCCGTTGATCATGGATTCAACAGCAGGCTTCGTGATGTGACATTGCCCCGAGGAGTATGGAGATACCATGAGCGATCGACTCTCGCTGCGACAAGCGTTAATTCAGAAGAAGGTGACCCTGGGCGCCTGGCTGCAGATTGCCCATCCGGCCGGCGCCGAGATCCACGGTCTGGCCGGCTATGACTGGATTTGCGTGGACCTCGAACACGGGGCCATCGATCTTGAATCCATGGCCAACATCTTCCGCGCGATCGACAGCTATGGGGCCACGCCGGTCGCTCGTCTCCCGCTCAACGATCCCATCTGGATTCACCGCAGCCTCGATGCCGGCGCTCGCGGCCTGATCATCCCCATGGTCAAGACCGCCGAGGAGGCCCAGGCCGCCATCCGCGAAGCCAAGTACCCCCCGATGGGCGGCCGCGGCTACGGCTACAGCCGGGCCAACGTCTACGGTGAGATCTTCGAGAAGTCCATCGTCAGTGCCAACGATGAGATCGCGATGATCATGCAGATCGAGCACAAGGACGCCATCGCCAACATCGACGGCATCCTCAGCGTCCCCGGCGTGGACGGCGTGTTTATCGGCCCGCTCGATTTGAGCGGCTCCATGGGCATCACCGGCCAGCTCAAGCATCCCATGATGGTACAGGCCCTGGACACCTACCGGGCCGCCTGCCGTAAGCACAACATCGCCGCCGGCCTGCACATTGTCCGCCCCAACCCCGAGAACATCGCCGAAGCCATCGCCGCCGGCTACACGCTCATCGCCCTGGGGCTCGACGTCGTCTTCATGGCCGAGGGGGCCAAAGCCGCGCTGGAGTGCGCCCGGAAAGCCACGGGCAAGTAATCACGGGCGATGGGTTTCCGGATCTTTCGAGGCCATCG
This sequence comes from Phycisphaerae bacterium, assembly GCA_012719955.1. Lineage (GTDB taxonomy): Bacteria > Planctomycetota > Phycisphaerae > UBA1845 > PWPN01 > JAAXZI01. The sequence goes on from JAAXZI010000084.1 coordinate 2,883, forward strand.
GACATTGATTGCTAGAGATCAGACATAATGGCTCGTGACCGTTTCATTCCCATCGAGCAGCGCGTCGAACAATGGAAGCAGTTCTACGCCCGCGCCAACACCCGCCCGCTTCTGGGCTTCTTTGTCCGCAGTGAGTACCCCCTGCCGCGCTATCCCGCCTCGCGGCGACTGCCGGAAGGCCGTGATCTGCGCCCCGAAGATTTCGACGTCGCCGCTTATCTCGACGATTACGACGCCCTTTTCGTGGAGCACGAGGCCTGCGGCGGCGACTTCATTTATGCGGCCAGCGCCTACTGGGGCATCCCCTGGCTGGAGGCGGGCTTGGGCTGCGCGATTCGCGCCGATCACTCCACCGGGTCCATCTACGCGCTGAGCCCGTGTGAACCGATCGGCCCGGAGGATCTGCCCCCGTTCGATCCCGCCTCGCCCTGGATGGCCAAGGCGGTCGAGTTCCTGCACGCCATCGACGAGCGCAGCGCGGGCCGCTATCCCCTGGCCACCACCCGCATGCGCGGCATTGCCGATCTGCTGCAGGCCTTCTATGGACCCGAACAAATTGTCTACCTGATGGCCGACGAACCCGAGCGCATCCATGCCGTCTGTCGGGCCCTCACCGACTACTGGCTGGCATTCGCCCGCTTGCAGCTCGAACACATCCCGCCCTTCCACGGCGGCATCGGCTCGTTCTACTACCATGCATGGGCCCCGGCCGGCACCGTCTGGCACCAGGAGGACGCCGCGGCCCTGCTCTCCCCGGATCTCTACGACGAGTTCATCCGGCCGTACGACCAGCGCATTATCGAATCGCTCTCCGGCTGCATCATGCACCAGCACCCCACGCGATTCGTGCCGACCGACTTCTATGTCCAGATGCCGTTCCTGGCCCTGGAACTGCACGTGGACGAAGGCGGCCCGACCGCCGAGGAGCTCTACCCGGCTCACTGCAAGATTCTGGAGCGCAAACCGCTGTTCATCTGGGGGCATCTCTCGCAGGCGGATCTGGACTGGATTTTCAGCAAGCTTCCCCCGCAGGGATTGGCGGTACTCACTACCGTCTCCAATCCGGAGGAGGCGGCGCAGATCTGGGAACGCTACATGTAACGGCCGCACAGGCACCAGGCCGAAAGGCAGGCGGCCCACCCCTGGGCAACGCGGAAACGGCCAGCTCTCCGCCCGGTCGTCAGGTTCTCACTGCTTCCCACCCGGCCGGAGCACCTCCGCCGCGCCCATCAACCCCGCCAGCGCATGCTGAGCGTGGTCGATCCGCAGCGTCGGGTTGATCGGCGTATTCCGCATACCTCCGACAACCTCTCCGGGCGACTGCACGTAATAGCACTCCTCCTCGCGGAAGCGAAGCTGGATGACGAAGCGCGCCGCCCGTCGCGCCGCGTCACGGTAACGCGCCGCCCGTTCGACGTCCCCGAAGGCGTCCGCGGTTCGAATCGCGTCCACGATCCCCTCCAAGTAGACGGCCGTATTCACGCCGCCTCGCCCTTCATTTGCCGTGTCGATGGCGCCGTCATAGATGGCCAGCGGCAGCTCGGTCTCATTGAGTTGCATCCCGATCAGCCAGTCGGTCATCTCGAACACGAAATCCGCGTACTTCTGCAAGCGCGTGGTTCGTGCCATCTCACCCCAGGCCTGCGCGTGCCACGGAACGAAGGCCATCGATCGGCTTTCACGGAAATATTGCACGTAATATGGAAGCGCCCGGTCGCACAGGGCCCGCCGCTCGCCGTCCGGATGCAGCGCATAGTAACGAGCGATGGCCAGCAGGGCCTCGCCGGGGTAGTAATCCTGGCTGGCCACCTTCTGCGACGGCGGGAAATGCCCCCGAAAGCTTCCATCCTCCTGCTGCATGCCCTCCATACCGATCATCAGCCGTGCGAGGGTGTCTTCGTGTTGTCCCGCGGCCGGTGAATCGATCAAGGTCAACGCGTACAACGCCGCCGTCCCAAGCGCATGCAGGTTATCGGGAGTATGCAGGTACGCGCCGCGCGGCCGGTTGGCAGTCGGCCGGAGCATCGCCCCCAATGCGGCAATCGCCCGCTCGGATGCCTCCGCCATGCCGGGGTCGCCGCTGAGCCGGGCATACCGGGACACCACCCAGGCCGTGCCCGCCTGCCGGACCCAGTTCTGGTCCCGCAGCCAGTACGTATTCCGCCCGGGCAGGAATTCATAGGAGAACAGCCCGTCCGCCGTCTGCCGATGCCGCAGGTAGCGGGCCAGGTCCTTCACCGCGGCTTCCATGGCTTCAAGAGTCACCTCGGCCGGGTCTATCAGCCGCATCCCCGCGATCAACAGGACGGGCTCGGCGTCGGCGCTCGCCTGGTACCAGTGCGTCGTCTGGAACCGCCCCACGCTCACACTCTCAGGCGGACGAGCCGTCGGCTCGCGCAGCAGTCCGAGCTTCTCCTGCAGGCTCTCGATGGTCATCTTGTAGCGGTCGCATCGATGCCCCAGCGTGCCATGGTCGTTGCAGAACATCTCCATCGAGATCAACTGCGAGGGCCGGACCAGCACCTCCCGGTCGGCCACGCGGACTTCTACCCCGTGGATCCCGGGCTCAAAGTGCTGCGCCAACCGTTCCGCCGCCTCACCGCCATGCCCAACCCGCTGCGTCTCCCCGATCAGTTCGAGCTCCAGGCCCAGGCCATCCAGGTCGCTCTCCTCCAGCGGCACCTTCCCGGTGGCGTTGTCTAGAGCCGCAAGCGCCGCCTCTCGCACCGCCTCCATGACCGGCCGTCTCTCCGAATGGGCCGTTCCCAGCAGCCGTCCCCCCTGCCGAAGAGTCACCGCCGCCCGGCAGTTCACCTCCCCCAGCGTGGACGGCGTATAGACCGGCATATCGTCCAGCGCCTCTTTGCGCATCTGGCGGGAGAGCAGCCGCCGGGTGAATCTGGTCAGGTCAATCCGATCGAGACGATCCACCTCGGGCGCTTGCGGCCCCAGCCGCTGCGCGACCGCCTCGCGGCTTATCGAGGCGGCGGGTTGACTGGTCGTCTCAGCCCCCCGGGTTGTAACCGTTTCACCCCAGGTCAAACCACTCAACAGACCCACCAGGGCCGCCACATTCAATCCATACCGAAAGTGCATGTGCCGCAAAACGTAATGGCTCATTTGTGGATCCCGTTTGAGGCCAACCGTCCCCTGACGCCCCCGGCCATTGTCCCCACTCAACTCCCCTCGTCAACGCCTCCGACGGCATGGCCGGATGCCTTCGCGGATCGGAAACTAACCTTTGCGGCTCAGCCGTGTCTAGTCATATGAGACCGCTCACCCACCATGCACACGGGTGACGGCCCGGATCAGGGAGGCGGCGTTGGGCCGCAAGGAGGCATCAATGGATCGGTCACAAAGCAACTCGAGAGGCGTCTTGGGTCCGCTTGGCCTGTTCATCGTCGCCGTTTTCTGGCTCATGGCCCTCTCGGGCAATATCCCGGCGGGCAGCAGTCCTGCTCCAAAGCCTGAAACCGAAAAAACTTACGTCGAAGAGGAAGTGGTTCCTCTGCCCGACCTGGCCCAGAACCCCGTGACCAGCTACCCCGCCAGCCTGCCCACCGGCGGGACAGGCACCTGAAACCACATTGCCAGAGCCTCCCGGCCCTGAAGGGCCAATCTGGATGAAAAAGGGCGCCCTAGCGGCGCCCTTTTTTGCATTCTTCGCGGCGATACGGTATCTCAGTCCATCTCACGGACTCTGGACCTGACAAGGAGGAGGACCATGTCCCACCAGCCGCAACCAGACTTTTCTCGGCGCGATCTGCTCAAGAAGGCCGGCCATGGCGTTCTGTTATCCGGCACGCTGGCCGCCGGGCATGCCGCCCGGGCGGATGTGTCAGAGCAATCCCAGGCGTCCCAGGCGCCGTCAGCCGCACCGGCAACCCCGCCATCGGGCAGCGACGCCGCCTCACCATCGACCGCGCTGGGCAAGCTGTTCAAGGGCCACACCCTCGAGGCCGACGTGGTCATCGCCGGCGGCGGGATGGCCGGCGTCTGCGCCGCCCTGGCCGCGGCCCGCAACGGGGCCTCCGTGGTGCTGATCCAGGATCGAGCCGTGCTCGGCGGCAACGCCTCCAGCGAAGTACGCATGCATATCGTCGGGGCCGACGCTTCCGGCGCGCGCAAGAATTCGGAGGCCCGCGAGAGCGGCCTGATCGAGGAAATCCGCCTGGCGGAGGCGATGGCCAACCCGCAGCGGTCCGCCAGCATGTTGGACCTGGTGCTCCTGGACCGCGTGCGCGGCGAGTCGAACATCACCCTGCTGCTCAACACCCACTGCATCGGCGTCCACATGGCCGCGGAAAACCGTATCGCGGCGGTCACCGCTCTCCAGCGCAAGGATGAGAAGGTCTTCACCGTCCGCGGCAAAGTGTTCATCGACTGCACCGGCGACGGCGGACTGGGTGCCGAAGCCGGCGCGATCTTCCGCATGGGCCGTGAGGGCCGCGACGAATATGGCGAGTCCATGGCCCCCCCACAGCCGGATAATAAGACCCTGGGCAGCTCGCTGTTGTTCCAGACACGCCGTTACGACCGGCCGATGCGCTTCCAGCCGCCCTCCTGGATTCGCCGGTTCGATAAGTGCGAGGATCTGCCGTTCCGCGGCCACAACGCCTGGGAATTCGGTTTCTGGTGGGTCGAGTGGGGTGGCGAACTGAACACCATCTCCGATGACGAGCGCATCCGCGATGAGTTGCTGGCCGCCGCCCTCGGCGTCTGGGATCACATCAAGAACAGCGGCCGGCATCCGAAGAGCGCAAATTGGGCCCTGGAATGGCTCGGATTTCTGCCCGGCAAGCGCGAGAGCCGTCGGTTCATCGGCGATCACGTCCTCACCCAGCAGGAGGTGCAGCGCGGCGAAACCTTCGCGGACGGCGTGGCCTTCGGCGGTTGGCCCATCGACCTGCATCCCCCGAAAGGCATTTACAGCCCTGAGCGGCCGGCGGACCAGACCCAGGTTCCCCTGTACAACATCCCGCTGCGCTGCCTCTACTCAAAGAACATCGAGAACCTGCTGTTTGCCGGGCGAAACATCAGCACCTCGCACGTGGCGTTCGGCAGCACCCGCGTCATGGCCACCTGCGCGGTCGTGGGCCAGGCTGCAGGAACCGCCGCGGCGATGTGCGCACGCGGCGGCGTGACGCCCCGCACGCTGGCCAGGGACGGCATCGCCGAACTTCAGCAGCGCCTGCTCAAGGACGATGCCTACATCATCGGCGCCACCAACAGCGATCCGGCCGACCTGGCCAGATCGGCCGAGGTGCGGGCTTCCAGCGAGACTGCCGACGGGGTGGCCGCCAACGTCATTAACGGCATCCATCGCGGCACGCCCGGAAAATCCAACCGGTGGATCTCCGATTCCTCTCAGGCTATGCCCCAGTGGCTGGAGCTGCGTTTCCGGGAGCCCCAGCGGATCCGCGAAGTTCACCTGGTCTTTGATACCGGCCTTCATCGCGTGCTGACCCTGACGCAGAGCGACGCGTACAACGCCCGGATGGTCCGTGGCCCCCAGCCGGAGACCGTCCGCGATTACGACCTGCTGCTGCTCTCCGGCCAGAACGCCACCACGGTGGCCGAAGTGAGAGGCAATTACCAGCGCAAGTCCATCTACCGCTTCAAGCCTAAGACGGCCGACGGGATTCGCCTCCTCGTCCATGCCACCAACGGCGCGCCTGAGGCACGGGTTTTCGAAGTTCGCGCCTACGCGTGATGATCTCATCTCTGAACGCCGGGAGACCGTCTCATGTCACCACGTCCGGCTGTAACGCTGTTGGGCCTGGGGATCGCTCTCGCGGTCACGGGCCCGCGGGCCGCACAGGCCCAGGACTATTCCAACCTGGCCACGCTCACGCCCGGCAAGACCGCCGCGCAGAACGGGCTCTGGATCGAAACGCCGCTCGAACGGCAGTTTAAATCGGGCAAGCGGGTGGTCATCGCCGAAATCCAGGGGCCCGCCACTATCACCATGATCCACCTGGCCGTCCCGCAAAGCCACTTCGGCGAGCCGAAAAAGCTGCTCAACCGCGACCTGCTCCTGCGGGCGTATTGGGATGGCGAGCAGCAGCCCAGCGTGGATTGCCCGGTGGTGGACTTCTTCTGCGATCCCGGCGGGCTGCGCGAGAGCGTGAACACCGCGCTGGTAAACAAACGACGCGGATTCAACGCCTACTTCCCCATGCCGTTCCGCAAGTCCGGCCGGATTGAACTGGTCTACGACGGGCCGGTCGAGGCGGGCAACGCACTGTGGCGGATCATGCCCTGCTACAGCTACGTGATATATCGCACGGCGGAGAAGATCCCCGACGACAGCGGCTATTTCCATGCCTGCTGGCGGCAGGAGGGGCTGCTCCTGGGCAAACGCGACTACCTCGCCCTGGAGGCCAAGGGCAGGGGCAAGTTCGTGGGCTGGAACGCAACCGTGCGGGCGCCGGGGCGCAGCAGCTACCCGGTGGACATGAACGAAAAGTGGTATATCGACGGTGAAGAGACGCCTTCCATCGAGCTGCAGGGCATCGAAGATTCCTTCGGCTTCTCCTGGGGCTTCCCGGAGACGGAGAGCCTCTTCCCCATGACCGGCTGGTTCCCGTTTTACAAAGGGGCGGCCGCGTATCGCTTCTTCATCTCCGACGCGATCAGCTTTGAAAAGTCGTTGCGGGTGATGATCGGGTTCGGGGAGAAGGAGAACCCGACGTTCCGCGAGAGATACAGCCGGCCGGGCAACATGCTGCAGCTCTCGACCACGTGCTATTGGTATCAGACCGAGCCGCATGCCCCCCTGCCGGACATGCCGGCCGCCGCCGAGCGGGCCCCGGCGCCCGAGGAGCGCTTCTGGCCAAACAAGGAAGTGCTGCCCTCGGCCGACGATCTCAGGAAGCGCGGCGTGAAGCTGCACATGATGGCCGGGCGGGAAGGCGGGGAAGTGATCTTCGCCGAGCCGGGCTACGCGGCAAAAGCCCTGCGCGGCTACTGCTACGAGGGCTGGCCTTTCCCGGTGTACCACACGCGGGCGGATAACGAACGGCTGCAGATCGAGGTCGTCGTACCGAAAAACGCCCAAGGCGCCTTACGGCTGTACGTGATCGACCCGGACAACTTCCAGGGTGGCCGGCGGCAAACCCTGCTCATCGACGGCCGGGAACTGGCCACCATCGAGAACTTCCAGCAGGGCCGGTGGCTCGAACATTCACTCGGGCCGGATCAGACCGCCGACGGGAAGGTGCTCATCGAGGCCCGTAACCTGAACGAGAAGAGCAATGCCGTGATCTCGATCGTGGAGTGGGTGGAAAAGTAAGAACACCAGCCAGCAAGGAAGGCCGCCAACCGTCGTTGAGAGGACGTCGGCCTTCCTTTTCTTTTTGGGGAAAAGCTTGCGAAATTCTTCACAAATTCCTTGACTGACCCGATCTTACACTGTATCGTGAAATCATTCACAGGTCAGCTTCGGAGGTGCGAATATGCCTGTCTTTCGTCCGGGCGAAAGCACGACAATATGACCTTGGGGGGCCGTTTACGAGCCCACCGCATCAGCGCCCTGTTGTGAGACATTCAATTCCTTAACCCCGCTCCGGAGAGCCCCAAAAGCCGTGTCCGCTCGCGGGACACTCGGGCTCCGGAGAAAGGCTGCGGCAAGGGGGCCAGACATGGCCAGATGGGTAATCTGCCACTTGTGTGGTTGCACGGGGGTCCACCGCGACCCACTGACGAACACCGAGTACACCTGCCCCAACGGCTGCGAAGGCGGGCGAATCTACGAACACACCCATCCGGATTGGTTCCAACGGCTGGTCCGGTGCGGTGCGGAGGTGTTCGAGGACAAAACGCCGACCAAGCCCCAACGAGCCGTCGGTGCCCGCTGACGAACTTCGCGCCTTGTCCAGGCGCCTGCCCGACACATCCGCCCTCACCCTTGATCAAGCCTGTTTCCCAACGGCGTCAACGGCAGCCAGCACCGTCTCCACCGCGCGGGGGATGGCGGCCTGGACCTGAGGCGTGCAATCTTCGCTGAAAGTGATCACATCTTCGGCCTCGATGCCCACCAGAAGAATGTTCTCGTTCGCCGGCAGGTATGCTCCGGTCTGGCGGCCCAGATCCAGGGCGGTCGGCAGGTTCACATCGTGGCCGGAGGCGCTGTGCTGCGTGGGAATGGAATCGACGGAGAGCGTGTGAACAGTACCCGGGGCGGCGCCGGTGCAGATGGCATCAACGATGATCGCCCGATCGAATCCAACCAGCCGCTCCATCAGGCGCAGACCGCCCCAGTAATCCTCCTCGACTTCGATGTCCCCGCGCCCGGCCAACAGCGGTTTGAGTTGCTGGACCACGCGAAGGCCGACGCTGTCGTCGGTCAGGAGAGGGTTACCAAGGCCCAGGACGAGGGTCTTCAATCGTTAAAGCTCCATGAATCTAGAACAGGAGGTAACAGAGAGAACAGAGATTTGATTGAGGTCTCTGTGTCCTCTGTTACCTCCTGTTCCATTCTGTCTCTCTGTGCGTCGGCTTTCTAGCCGAGATTCTGCCGCAAACGCTCGATGACTTCGCCTTGCGGATTGCGCAGGGTTACCTCCAACGGCATCTGCCCGGGGAGGAAATGCGTCGCACAGCCGAAGCATGGGTCATACGCCCGGAAGGCCATCTCCACCATGTTGAGCAGGCCTTCGGTGACCTTGCCCTTCTTGATCAGGCCCTTGGCGGCCTTGGCGACCGACATGTTGATCGGGGCGTTGTTGTTGGTCGTGCCGACGATCAGATTGACCATGGTGAGGATGCCGCGCTCGTCGGTGGCATAGTGGTGGGTGAGAATGCCGCGCGGGGCCTCGACGCAGCCAACACCTTCGGTCGGGGTCTGCGTCGGCAGCACGCGGTATTCCTTCCCGGTGATCTCGGGGTCGGTGGCCAGCTCGACCCAGCGCTCGGCCGCGAAGAGCAGCTCGATGAGCCGGGCCCAGTGCGTGGCCAGCGTGTGATGCACGGGCTTGCCACCCAGGGTATCGTACATCCGCTCGTATTCCTTCTGGGCCAGCGGCGTAGCCATGCCATCGGCCGCATTGAGGCGCGAGAGCGGAGTGGCCTTGTACACACCCGAGTCCTTGCCGTCCACGAAGCCCTTCCAGCCGACTTTCTTGAGGTAGGGGAACTTCAGATACGACCAGGGCTCCACGTGCTCGGCGATGTGCTCGCGATAATCCCTGGCGTGATACTTGGCGAACTCCTTACCGTCAGGATCGGTCACGCGGACCATCCCGTCATAGAAATTCAACTTGTTGTTGGCATCCACCGTGCCGATGTTGTAGGTCTTGTGAACGTAGGCGTCGTTCTTGATCAGGTTCACGTAGTCGGGGTTGCCCAGGACAATCTTGTTAAAGATCTCGATGGAGAACTTGGCGAACTCCACGGCCTCCCGCCCGCGGGCCTCGATCTCTTTGCGCTGCTCTTCGGTGATCCCCCGGCTGACTCCGCCGGGCAGGGCCCAGTTCGGGTGAACGCGCCGGCCGCCGATCATCTGGATCAGGTTGTGGCCGTCCTTGCGCATCTTGAGGACTTTACCGGCGATATCCATGCCCACCTTCTTGACCACGCCGAGGATGTTGCGCTCGGCCGGGGGCGCGTCGGGGCCGACGACGAAGTCAGGACCGCCCAGGGCGTAGAAGTGCGTGGTGTGGTCGGTGGCGTAGAAAATGCTGTAAAACAGTTCCCGCAGCTTCTTGCCCGTCGGCGGCGGATCGACGTGGAACACGGCATCCAGCGCCTTGGCCGCGGCCATGTGATGGGCCTCGGGGCACACACCGCAGATGCGCGCGGTCAGGTTGGGCATCTCCTCGGCCGGCCGGCCGACGCAGAAACGCTCGAAGCCGCGCAGTTCCGGGATCTGAAGGTACGCGTTGGCAACGTCGCCGGCCTCGTCCAGGAAGATGTCGATCTTGCCGTGGCCTTCCAGGCGGGTGATGGGGTCGATGGAAATGCGCTTCATGGTTTTCGTGCTCATAGAGTGGCCTCCTGCGTGGCCGGGGTCGCGTGATGACCGTTCTGTCTGCTGCGACGAAGCAGGCTCTTGGCCAGGCTGAAGCGGTAGAACGTCCCGATCGGGTCAGGGATGCCTTCCTCGATAATGCGCCGGATTTCGTCCGGATCCTGCGAATCGATGACCGAGGCCACCGCGCTCATCAGCCGGGCGCCGAAGTCATGCACGCCATCGGTGGGGCCATAGCAGCCGATGCAGGGCGAATTCACCTCCGGGCAAAGGGCCCCGCAGCCGGCCCGGGTGGCCGGTCCGCAACAGAGCAGGCCCTGCTCCAGCAGGCACTGCTCCGGATCGGGGATGATCTGCCAGGTACGTTTGAAACTCTTGATCTTCTTCTCGCTGCGGACCCGCTTGCAGGAATCGCAGACCGTGCTGTTCTCGCCGATCACGGAATGTGCCGGCGGGAGCTTGCCCTCCAGGATGGCGACGATGGCGTCCCAGATCCGGTCGGCCTCCGGCGGGCAGCCGGGCAGGAAGTAATCGACCTCCACCGTCTGGTCGAGCGTCTTGAGCGTGTCGTAGAAGAGCGGCAGGTGCAGCTTGCCTTCGGGGACCTCCGTCTCGGTCTGCGGCACCACGCCCTTGGGGTTGTCCAGGCCGGGGCATTTGAGATAGTTCAGCTCGAACATCTCTTCGCGGTTGCTCACGTTGCCCAGGCCGGGGATGCACCCCTCGCCCGCGCACGAACCGAAGGCCACCAGCACCTTCGACTTGGCCCGCAGCAGCCGGGCCATGTATTCCTGCTCGCTGGTGCGGATGCCGCCGTTGAACAGGCACACGTCGATGGACTTGTCGGCCATCTTCTCGATGTCGTGAACCTTGCCATCGGCCGCGCACGGCCACATCACGATGTCGAAAGCCTTGTCGACTTCGAGGATCTTTTCGTTGATGGCCAGCAGCGAGATTTCGCAGCCGCCGCAGGAGGCCGCCCAGTAGATAGCCAGTTTGCCCTTTTCAGTGGCCATGGCTGCACACCTCCATTGCCTCTTGATGCTCTTTCGCGATCGCCTCGAGGGCTTCGAGCCGCTCGCCGTTTTCATTCCAGTTGTCCTGCCACTTGAGCGGCCCGAGCTTGCGGATGTCGGCCACCATCTTGTCGATGGCTTCGGCGAGTTGCTGGCCTTCGGCGGCGGAGGCCCATACCAGCCGCACGCGCTCCGGCTCGATGCCAAACGGACGCAGCGCGTGCATCAACAGCTCGTAGCGCCGCATGGCCTTGTAGTTCTGCTCGATGTAGTGGCACTCGCCCGGGTGGCAGCCAGCGATCAGCACGCCGTCGGCCCCCTGGGAGAGGGCCATGAGCACAAAGGTCGGGTCTACCCGGCCGCTGCACATCACGCGAATGATGCGGACATTCTGGGCGTACGGGATGCGGGCCGTGCCGGCCAGGTCGGCGGCGCGGTACGAGCACCAGTTGCACAGAAAGCCGACGATCTTGGGTTCGAATTGTTGGTCACTCATTATGCATCCTCTCGATGCGGAACTCAGCCTCGAACGAGCTGGAAGGTGGCAAGGTGCGAAAGTTAGAAACTGTGAAAGCGAGAAGTAAGATCGTTTCTAAGCTTCACCTGATCTCATTCGCGCCTCAGTGCCTTCCTCACTTTCTCACCTTCCCACGTTCTCACTCTTGCTCTCACGCCTTCGCCACCGCCGGCTCAGCCGCCGCTGCCGCGCCGTTACCGTTCTTCGCATCCCACAAGATGCCCTCGATCTCCGCGAAGATCTGCTCGTTGGTAAAGTGGGCGCCGCTCATGGCCCGGGCCGGACAGGCCGCCACGCACGTGCCGCAGCCCTTGCACATCGCGGTGATCACGCGGCTGACTTTTTTGTCCTCGACGTACTCGATCGCGTTATACGGGCACAGGTTGTTGCAGATACGGCAGCCGGAGCAGTGCTCCTCGTCGATGGCGGCGAC
>JAAXZI010000085.1 GCA_012719955.1 Phycisphaerae bacterium
CCCGCAACGCCTCCTTGCGTGCTTCACCCATTGGATTCTCCAGGTTTCAGCGGCTTGAGCTTCGTTTGCGCCTGTATTCACGGGGGAAATCGTCACCTCAGTATACGCCGCCGCAAGTGTCATCTGGGAAATTCGGGATTGAGACCGTTTCGGCGTCGGACAGGAGGCCTGGTTATGGCCACTCTTGAGCTTGGCTGGAAAGGCAAATGCCTGTTGATTATGCGCTCCGCGAAACTGGAGCGAAGTGCGGAGCCTATCATAGTTTGACATGCCTCGGGCGGGATTTCATAATCAGGCGTTCAAGGCTTTACCAAATGCCCAAATGAAAACCATTGTGCTAAAAGTTGAGGCTGACAACCAGCGCACCAACGCGATCAAGGAAGCCGCGCGTTGCCTGGCTGAAGGGGGGCTGGTCGTATTTCCGACCGAGACGGTCTACGGGGTAGGAGCCAATGCGGCCAACCCGGCGGCACTGGCTCGGCTGCGGGCGGTAAAGGAGCGGCAGGAGACCAAGCCGTTCACGGTACACATCGGCTCGCGGTCGGCGGTAAACCGATTCGTGCCGGACCTGAGCGGTGTGGGCCGGCGGCTGACTGAAAAGGCCTGGCCCGGCCCGCTGACAGTCATTTTTCATGTGTCGGACGTAACGGCCGCGCCGATCCTCCGGGAGAACGCATTTCCGTCTGCCGATTCCCTGTACCATGATGGTACAATCGGTATCCGTTGCCCCGACGATCCGATCGCGCTGGACCTGCTGACAGCCGCGGGCGTGCCCGTGGTGGCCGCCAGCGCCAACCCGGCTTCCCGGCCAGCGCCAGTGACGGCGGAAGAGGCCCTGGCCACGCTCGACGGCAAGGTGGACATGGTGCTCGACGCCGGACGGACCCGCTATGCCAAGGCGTCTACAATTGTCGAGGTCCGGCCGAATTCTTTTCAAATTATTCGCGACGGCGTTCTTGATGAGCGTATCATTCGCAAGCTGATGCAAGTGACCTTCCTCGTGGTCTGCAGCGGCAATACCTGCCGGAGTCCGATGGCGGAAGGTATTCTTCGCAAACTGGTGGCCGAGAAGCTGGGCGTTGCCGAGAAGGAACTGCCCGGCCACGGGTACAACGTGGAGTCAGCGGGGGTCTCAGCGGCGGGCGGGCTCTGCGCCACGCCGGCTGCGGTCCGCGCCCTGGCCAGTCGGGGGATCGACATCAGCAGGCACAAATCTCAGCCGCTGACGTTGGAGCTGGTGCATCGCGCGGATTACATCTTCGCCATGACGGACTCCCACGTGAGGGCCATCCGGCAGATGGCCCCCCAGGTGCGAAATCGGGTGCGTAAAATCGCCCAGCAGGATATCGAGGACCCCATCGGGGAAAGTGACGAGGTATACATCCAGGTTGCCACGCAGATCGAAGAGGCTCTGCGGGAGCGGCTGGAGGAGGTGACTCTGTGAAGGTAGCCATCGGCTCCGATCATCGAGGGTATCAGGCCAAGGAAAAGGTCAAAGCCATGCTCATCTCGAAGAACTACGAGGTCATGGACATGGGCACGGACTCGCCCGTGAGCTTCGATTATCCGGACGCGGCCTACCCTACGTGCAAGGCAGTGGTCAACGGCCAGGCCGACCGCGGCATTCTGCTGTGCGGAACTGGCATCGGAATGTGCATCTCGGCGAACAAGGTTCGCGGCGTGCGCGCGGCCCTGTGCCATGATGAATTAACGGCGGAGATGTCCCGGCGTCACAACGACGCCAACGTGCTCTGCCTGCCGGCCGACCTGATCGGCGAGGAGCTCATCCGCCGAATTGTAGAGGCCTGGCTCAAGAGCCCGTTTGAGGGCGGCCGGCACGAACGCCGGATCAAGAAAATCACCGAGTGCGAGCAGAAAGAGCACAACTGCGACGGCCAGCATCCGTCCCGGCAGTGAGGCGCGCCGCTCCGGCTGTCGCCATCCTCGACAACGAGGCAGCGCATACCGACCTTTCAGGCCAGCAGGCCCGCGTATCTCTTCGGACGCCCTCTCCTAACCAAGCCTGTCCTCCCGAGGGTTGAAGAATCCCGCGCCCCGATAACCGAATAGTGCCGTCGTCCGACCGGTGGAATTCCGGGTTCCAACCGCTCATACGGTGCCCGTTGCTGGGGCAGGCTTCTGCCTGGCTTTTGGTCGCCCCAATGCTGATCGCAAGAATCTGCGCGCCCCACCTTTGATGATCTTTGATTCTTTAACGGGCAATGGCGGGCCGGGTGGCCCATCTTCTTCGAAGGTGGGCTCATGATCTGTGCGCCAGGGACTTCTCCTCTCCATGAATGTTCGCTACACCTGTAGCCCATGAAATCGTGAGCCCAAGTTTGGAAAACCTGGGCCACCCCACCTGAATGCCCTGTTCTTATTCTTTGTATTCTGTCCAGCCCGGCCGGCTTCAGTCGGGCTTGCGCACCATTAACCGACTTGGTTTCGCAAGAGCCGTCAGGGGTGAGGCACCCAGCGCATAAGATCTTTGGGGATCCGTGTCGTACATCAGTGCGATCATCCGTGCTCCTGCGGCCGGCCGAAGAGGAACAGGATGAACGGCTTGTCCTCCGATCGGCAGAAGACGTACACATGGTCGCCCGGCTGGAGAACGGTATTCCCACGGATGGCGATCAGCTCCTCGCCGCGCACCAGCAGCACCGCCGAGGAGGTGGGCGGAAACGGAACCTGCGAAATTGTCGCCCCGCAGACCGCCAGTTCGTCAGTGATGAAGAACGACAACAACTCGCCGTTGAGCATCCGAGTCGAGTTGATCTCCAGGGCGGCCAGTGGAGTGGGCGTTTCCGGGACCTGCATGCCCAGCCAGCGGGTCACCGGCCGGAGGGTCGCCCCCGGAATGATGGAGCTGAAAACCACCACGAAGAAGACCAGGTTGAACACCTTCATCCCCTCCTCCACCCCCGCCAGGACGGGGAAGGTGGCCAGAATGATCGGCACGGCCCCCTTCAACCCCACCCAACCCATGTAGGCGACCTCACGGGCCGGAAAAC
>JAAXZI010000086.1 GCA_012719955.1 Phycisphaerae bacterium
CCAGTGGCCCTGAGAGGGGCCAGGTGAGAGTGGCCACCAGTGGAGCGAAGCGGAACTGGTGGTTGCGAGTGTCTGGTACACAAGTCCCCGCCCTGATCGGGGCGGAGTGAGAGACTGGTGAGGGGGCTCACGCCGCCCCTGTCGGGGCGGCAGGAAAGATCGGGCAGGCTCTGAACCACGGGTTCCGCTTCGCTCCACCCGTGGCTACTTTCTGGCGGCCCCTTCGGGGCGCATGTCCACCTGAAGTGGCGGTCTGTGGTACGCTCAATGCCCTTTTCTTATTCCGTCCGATTCGGCCGGCTTGAGCCGGGCTTGCCCGCCATTACCGGTTCAGTTTCGTAAACGTCATCAAGCACTGGCCTGCAGCCACCTTCGACGGCAACACCGCTGGAAGCTGCGTAGCAGAGGCGCCGGCATTGCCCCAACAGATCCTCAAACGTCATCAGCCAACCCCTCTGTCGTCATTGCCGAATTAGAGAATCAAACGTCATAAGAGGTGGGCCACCCAGCGCAGGCGGGGCACCAAAGCGGTTCGCAATCGTGTCGGCGGTCCCCGATCAGAGCGACAACAGCGTAAGCAATTCGGGCAGCCGGCGGATCACGTGATGCGCCTGGTCGGCGAACTCCGGCACCGGCGAGTCCCCGATCATGAGCACCGTCGTGGCCCCGGCCGCGTTGCCGGCCTGAATATCGAAAAGATAGTCGCCCACCACCCAGGCGGACCGCGGGGACGTATGAAACCGCTGGCAGATGGCCAGCACCGCATCGGGCGCGGGCTTCACCGGGCCGTCCTCGCGCGTGTAGATGCAGTCCACTTCCAGGCCGTGCCGGAGCCTCACCGTCTGAACGGAACGACGGCTGTTGCGCGTCAACAGGGCCACGGGAATACCTTGCCCCCGAAGGGTGGCGATCACCTCTAACGCGCCCTCCTGCAGCTCGCTGGCCCGCGCGGCCCGCTCCTCGTGACGATGCAGGATGGCCTCCGCGGCCGCGCGGGCGTCCGGAGCCATGGCCGCCAGGGCCTCCAGCACCGGCGTGCGCGGATGGGTGGGCAACCCGATCTCGCGACGAACCGCATCAAAATCGAGGCAGGGCAACGTGAGCGTGCCATCCAGATCGAAGATGACGACGCTGGCCCGCGAAGATGACAATGTCGTAGACAGCATGTCATTCAGGAATAGTGCTGCCCGCCGTCCGGGTCAAGGCCGGGGAGAACAGGCCCCCTCACAACGGGCATCCCCATATTGACTCCACGCCCGCATCGGCTAACCTGCGGTTGGCATTGCTGGATAGAATCGGACCGGATGGCCAACAAGGGAGGGTTCCCCGTGCATACGCTTACGATGCAACTCGTTGCCACAGTCACCTTCATCGGGTTCTTCGCCTCCTCAGGCGTCCAGGGCGGGACGGAGCAGGCCCCGGCCGCTTCCACGGCTTCCGGCGCTCCAGCCCGCGAAGGACAACGGCCCAATATCGTCTTCATCCTGGTGGATGACCTCGGACCGGAATGGCTCAGTTGCTACGGCAGCGAACACAAAACGCCCAACCTCGACCGGCTGGCGGAGACGGGCATTCGCTTCCAGACGGTCTACTCCACCCCCCTGTGTACCCCCACCCGGCATGAGCTGCTCACCGGACGCTATCCCTTCCGCACCGGCTGGACGGTCCACCATGACACCCCGCGCTGGGGCGGCCAGTATTTCGACTGGCGCCGGGAGATCACTTTCGCGCGCCTGCTGCGCGACGCCGGCTACGCGACGGCCATAGCCGGCAAGTGGCAAATCAACGATCTGCGCACGCATCCGGACGCGCTCCAACAGCACGGCTTCGACGAGCACTGCGTCTGGCCCGGCTTCGAAGAGGGCAATCCGCCGGCCGCGGAACGGTATTTCGACCCCTTCGTGCAAACCAACGGCCAGCGGGGCACGCTCAAGGGCAAGTTCGGACCTGACGTCTTCAACGAATTCCTGATTGACTTTATACGTCGCCATAAGCACCGTCCCTTCCTGGCTTACCACGCCATGGTCCTGACGCACACGCCGTTTACGAAGACGCCGCACAACAAGGACACGACGGCCGCCGGAATCGCCCTGCATCCCGACATGGTCAATTACGTGGATCACCTGGTCGGGCGCCTGGTGAGCGTGCTGGACGAACTGCAGATCCGCGATCGGACCCTCGTCATCGTCACCTCCGATAACGGAACGGTGAGCGGCGTCAGAGGTCGAATGAATGGGCGGACGGTCAACGGCGGCAAGGGAAAACTGATCGAGACCGGCATCCGGGTTCCCCTGATCGTGAACTGGCCGGGAAAGACACCCGCCGGACAGGTCAGCGAC
Organism: Phycisphaerae bacterium; assembly: GCA_012719955.1. GTDB lineage: Bacteria > Planctomycetota > Phycisphaerae > UBA1845 > PWPN01 > JAAXZI01. Next base: position 2,340 of record JAAXZI010000086.1, read on the forward strand.
CGGCTGATTGATTTCACGGATTTCTTCCCGACATTGCTGGACTTAGCCGGAGTTGCGCCGCCGGACGGCGTGGTTCTGGATGGCCGGTCGTTCGCCGCAGTATTACAGGGCCGGCCGGATGCCCAACCCGCCCGGGAATGGATCTTCTCGCAACTTGGGGAAAACCGGGTCATACGCGACAAGCGTTTTAAGTTGTATTCCGACGGACGGTTTTACGATGTAGTGGCCGACCCGGAGGAAACCACCGATCTGGCCGGCAGCGACAATCCCGAGGTGACCGCCGCCCGCAAGCGGCTGGAGAGCAAGCTGGATGCCCTGCCCGCGGATGCGAAGCTTCCATTTTCCCCTGCCCAGAAGAAAATAAAAGCTCCGCGGTAAAGGCCCACATATTAACGAACCACCCTGTCGCCAAGCGGCCCGTTCCCCGGCGACTGTCTCATTCCCGGGCGCGGAATTTGACGCACACCCACAGACCAATCGACCATTCTTTTTGATTTTTACAGATACATGTTGACTAGATTGGCGATTCTCGGTTAACATAAGGTAGAGTCACGGTGGTGGGCGGATCTTGTCCACGCTGCCAAATCATATTGTGCCAGTCTGAGAGGAGGAAAGGCAAATGCGAAAGGTTTTCTTGGTGTGCGCCGTGGGTGTCTTGGCCGTTGCGCTGCCGGCGTCGGCGGCAACGATCGGGCCCTTCGGCACCTTGAACGGAGCCCCGGCATACTGGACCACCCCAGTGGGGGCATCGAATGCCTCGGCAACCATTATCGATACCGGCACCGGTCAAAAGCTCCAGGAAACTCCGAATGGGAACAAAATCGAGTTCCTGCCATGGTCGCTGATCGGCAGCTATACCTGGGAGAAGACAACACTGGCTCAGTTGGACCTCACCGGTTCCGTGGATAACGTGCACGCGAAAGTCTATGACCCGGCAACCGGCGGCAAGCATGGCTGGCAGATCATCCTGATGGATGATGCCGGGAACGCCCTGGCTTTCGGGGTCTCGACCATGCCAGACCTCGGTCCCGGGAAAATCAACGGTTATCAGTATAATGCCAGCACCAATTCCTGGACCTACCCCAGCAACTACGGTCGCAACCGAACGGGCAACAACTACTACACGCTGGATTTCGTCCAGCAAGGCGACGGCACCATTCAGTGGACCATTGATGCATACGAAAATGGAGCCACCTGGAACGGCACCTATTCGACCACAGTAAGCTACGGCGCGATCACCAAGGTCTACCTCGCGGCGGTGAATTACGATAACAGTGGCAATAGTACCAATTACCAGTGGACAGAATTCTCCGCCACGCCTGAGCCGGCTACGCTGGGGCTGCTGGGGCTGGGCATGTTGCTGGGACTTCGTCGGCGGCGGGCCTGAGGATTCAGGCGTCACCGACGCAGGTGCTTGTGAGGCTTTTTTGAAGAGAAGAACACGGGCATGAGGCGGGCGTGTCTCGCCCGCTTCATCTCGTGCGCAAGTGATCGGCCCCGCGGCACGGGCCCCCGGGGGCCGTCGATAATCCAATCTGGAAGCAGAGGGAGCGAAGATGATGCGCAGACCATTCACAATGACTGCCTGGGGCGTTCTGGCCTCAGCCCTGCTGATCGCCCCCGTTACGGCGGCGGAGATCTGCTACCATGAAACCTGGGATACTTACATCAATTCCGGCGATGACGTCCTGGATGCTGTCTGGGCAACAATGGAATTACCGGGGGATCCTCCCCCCGAAATCCAGCGATACAGCCTCCTGGCGGATGGCAACGCATTCAGTGCGCCAATGGCCCTCGAGTACCCGGGCGCAGGCCAGCACCGTGGCTGGGTGAACAACTTGGCCGATGGCATCGACAACGGCACCTCGACGGAAATGTACGTCGGTGCAACGGTATCACCCACCCCCGACAAGCCGCTGGAACTGGGGATGTATCTGCGCATCCAGGGAGGCGTTACTCCCAATGAGCGAAATCTCATTAACACCATCATCGTGCTCTCACTGGGCGATCAGAACGCCCAGATCCCCATGGACGCCTACACCGAGCTGGATCAGCCTATTCCGGTCCTGGCTTTTGGCATGATCAATGGCTGGCCGCAATCATCCGACCCTGCAGACGTGGTGAAGAACGTGTCGCCGTACTTCTTCAACGGGAAACGGTGGCTCCGAAGCCCCCTGGGGGCAGTCAACGGATACAACAAACTGCGGATGATGATCCACGCCGACGGAACCATCCAGCTCAAGGAAAGCGATGGTACGCCAACGGCCCCCTATGAAGTCCACTACACTGGACCGTTCGACACACTGTCCCTGCGAACCAACAGCCTGGCGGCCACCAAGGCTGCGCATCGAATCGACGATATCTTCGTCCTGGGCGGCGAGATGGTGGGCGGAAGCCCGACCGGCGCGTGCTGCATCAAGACCGGCCACGGCGAAGGAAGCTGCGCTCCCAAGGTGACGCAAGCCCAGTGCGAGGGGCCCGAGGGGCTGGGCGGCACCTGGCTGGGTGAAGCCAGCTCCTGCGGAGCGGAGAACGCCAATTGCGAGTTCTGCGGCCCGTCGTTCGCGGACATGGACGAGGATGGGGATGTGGACCAGGCCGACTATGGTCTCTTCCAGGCATGCTTCACCGGCCTGTTCCCCACGGAGGTTCTGAGCCCGGCATGCAAGTGCCTGGATCGCGATCCCTCGCCCGCGGATGGCGATGTCGACGAAACCGACATGAACAAGTTCCTCGCCTGCTACACCGGCCCGGCCATCCCCTACGGCCCGAACCCGCCGGCTGAGTGCGGGCCGTGAGACGACGATAAGACCGGTTGCGGAGAGTACCGGATAGGGATCTCCCACCCACCAGTGTTTACCACGAAGCCGCGGCGGCCAACAAGGGCCGTCGCGGCTTCTTTTTGTGTCCGCTCTGCATGCGTGTGGGTAATTGCTCGTGAGCAGTGATGTGGGCTTCGGCTATCGAGCCGTGCTCCTCTCGCCGCGGATGCGGCATGAACGGCTTAACCCGTCACCGATTTGCGGAGGATGAGGACCACCGCCTGGAAGAGACGCGCAACGGATCAAGCCGCTTTCCGGGGGAGCGGGCAAGGCGCCCACTCCGCCCGGAGTAAGAGTAAGCTGTCGCTCTTGACGCACGTTCTCCAACGCCGCCAATCAGTTACACCCTGGCCGGCACCACGAACGGAGCGCGGTACTCGCGGGTGAGCATCGCATTTGCCTTCTCGTCGTTGGTGAAGGTCTCCGTCTTGGGATCGATCAGGAGCTTCTTGCCCAACAGATACTTCGTCTCGGCCAGCGGCACGGCGTTAGCTTTGAGATGTTCCTGCATGCGGGCGAAAGTCTCGTACGCTTCCTTGTTGTCTCCAAAGGCCTGCGACTGGGCACTGAACGGCTGCTCCGTGCCCAGCAGATAGGAGATATTGCCAAGGTGACACAGAGCGCTGGACAGGTGCCCTTCGAGGATGTCGGCGCGCAGGTCCGTGTACTTCCGGCTGCGGCACGCCTGGATGAAATTCGCGTGGTGGTCGCCTTTGCCCGAGAACGATTCGACCAGCTTGCCGTCCTTGTCGAAAGCCGCGCCCCCGGTGTACTTGTTGAGCACCACGTAACCCTCTTCGCCATGGAAGATGTTGCCGACCTTGGCTCCGAGATATTCCGCGTCTTCGGGCAGGCCGCGAACCTCGAAGATGAGCTGAGCATCGCCGTAGTCAAAGAAGCTCAGATGGGTGTTGGGGGTCTCGCCGTCATCCTTGTAGCCGAACCGGCCGCCCAGCCCGATAACGCTGGTCGGCAAGCTGTCCTTGCCCAAGCCCCACCGGGCGATGTCCATCTGGTGGATGCCCTGGTTGCCCAGATCGCCGTTGCCGTAATCCCAGAACCAGTGCCAGTCGTAGTGCACCGTGCCGTGCTGCTTGGTATTACGATGCGGCGGCTTGAGCGGCGCGGGGCCCGTCCAGAGGTTGTAATCGATGGTCTCGGGGACCGGCTGCGGCCCGCCGCACAACCCCAGGCTGTCCCGCCGCTTGTAGCACAGGCCCCGGGCCACGGTGACCTTGCCGATCTTGCCGGCCTTGATGTACTCGATGGCATCAATCGTGCCCTGCTGTGAGCGGCACTGGGTGCCGGTCTGGCAGATCCGCTTGTACTTGCGGGCGGTTTCCACGATGCGCCGGCCTTCGCTTACATTGTGGCTGACCGGCTTCTCCACGTAGACATCCTTGCCGGCCTGCATGGCCCAGATGGCCGCCAGGGCGTGCCAGTGGTTGGGCGTGGCGATAGATACGGCGTCGATCGACTTGTCGTCGAAGACGCGACGCAGATCCTGGACGCACGCCGGGGCCTTCTTGCCCGCCGACTCGATGATTTTGAGACCCTTGGGCCAGACTGCCGTGTCCGTATCGCACAGCATGGCGATTTCGACATCATTCATACCGGCATAAGCCCTGATATGGGCGCAGCCCTGGCCGTTGAAACCGATGCAGGCAATGCGAATGCGATCATTGGGACCGACCTTCCGGCCACCGCCCTCCTGGGCCAGGGCCTTCAGGGGCGAGCCGGCCACTGCGGCCGCCGCGGCGGCCAGTAACGAATCCTCAAACAGACGTCTGCGCGTGATGCGACTCACGAATGGTCCTCCTGTAGAATTGAAGCCGGCATCGGCTCCTGGATTAACAATGGCATCCCGCCTACTGAGAGCAGCGCTAATATAACTTCGCCTCCATGAACCGGCCAGTCGGTACGAGACCTTCCTCTGCCCCCGCGTGAAGCACCCTTGGGGAATTTACCGAAAAGCGTCACAGCCGGCTCATGTCCTCGTTTCCTGGCAATTACTTCCAGGGCCGCTCAACGAACTCGGCACCGGCTTTGAACTTCAGCTCGCTGTCTGCGAACCCCACCCCGGCAGCCCGGCAGGCGGCGACCCGCTCCGGCCGGCCGGAGGCATCCAGGCGCACCAGGCACAACTCGCCCTCCAGGCGCAGGCCGGTTTCTTTTTGCACAAAGATGTCCCCCGCAGCCCGTGAAGGTTTCACCTCATCAGAAGGTCCTGAAACGCCTGCGGCGCCGGCGTCGTGCTGATGAGCTGGGCGAGTTTGGGGATGCTTGCCCAATGCGGCCTCGGCGTCGGCCACGATCAGCAGGTCGCGCCGGCCGTCAGCCAGCGTAATTTCCACGGCCACATGCGACTCTGGCCAGGCCACGCCGGCCTGCGTTTCCAGCGACAGGCGGCGGATTTGCCTGAGGTTCGGGGCTTTTCTGTAAGGCTCGATGACGCTCACGAATGTGGACGCCAACGGAGCTACGCCCCCCTGCCGCCGAACGCATACGCTCGGAGTCCAGGCTTCCTCCAGCGAGGTGAAACCGCCCGTCGAGACCCATGACTCCGCCGTGTAGACCTCGACGCCGGAAGTCAAATCGGTCAACCGCAGGTGAACCTCGGAGCCGGCGGGAAGCAGCTTGTGATAATCCTCAACCTTGAAATCCACGCTCCAAGGAGAGGAAGGCGACGAATCACGGCGGAAATCGCGCATCTGAACGTGCGCGCCCGACACCGGCCGTTCATCGGTCTTCTGAAGCGAGAGGCCCTGGCTCGAAATCGTGCCGAAGGGGCCGTGCGTGAGCTTCACGTGACTGGATCCGCCAATCACCCGAAACACATCCAGCACGTAAAAGTCGCGCGGGCTGATGTCCACCATGATCAGCGTGCGTTCGTACTGCCGGCCCCTGATCAGCGCCGGGGCCGAAGCCCGGACGGCGCGGAATTCACGGCCATCGCACCAGAGAGTACAGCGCCCCCTGCCGGCCGGCAGGTTCGCGTTGTCCACCAGTACCGTGTTGTGCGCGGCTGTGCTGGTATACCAGACCGCCCGCGGCGCTCCCCACCCGCCGTGGTTGACCGGCGGATAGCCGAAGTCGGGCAGCAGATCGAGCCCCTGGGCGAACAGGCCGATGTTCAAGGCGTCGGCATGACCGTGCCGCCCGCCGGAGTCGTAATCCAGCCACACCGCGCGGGCATCGCCTCCCCGGCCGGAACGCAGGATGGCCAGCGCCCACTGCGGTTTGTTGATGCTCGATAGCTCGATTTTCTCGCCGTGCTCGCGGATGACCTGGCGCACGCGCTCCTGGAAGCCCGCGGGGTTCGCGGCAAACAAATCATACGGCAAACCTTCCACCGTGGACCCGTTGGCCTGATAGAGGGCACGGACCAAATCCGTGTCGCCCGTGAGCTCGTAAAGATTCATCAGCAACGTGAAGCTGGAAGGATTGAGACCCGGATTCTTCGAAAAGGACGCGCCCTCGTAGACGGTGCTGGCCTGGCCACAGACACCGGCGTCGCCAATGCGCGGATAGTACCTGCCCAGGCACCAGGTATCCAGGTGGAAACGGTACATCGCGTGCAGCCGCGGCTGCCGTTGCAAGGCCTCCTTCAGGAAATCCGGCTCCACGCGGGCATAGCAGCCCAGCAGTGAGGCCACGCTGTGCGGGGCAATGCGCGCATAGCCTGCCAAACCCTTTTCGCCGGAAAGGCCATCCACGGCCGTGGCCTGGTGGAGCATCGTGTCGATGAGCGTCAATACCTCCGCGCGGTTCTCCGGCCAGGCCAGCACGGTCTTGAGCAGGGCGATGGTCATGTCCGTCTGCGGATAGTTGGACTCAATCTTGGGCCGGTTGGCCAGCGTGTCTCTGAGGATGCGGTCCTCGATGTTCCGCTGGATGTCGGCGAAAGAGGCTTTGGGGTTCTCCAGCTTGTACTGCTTTGCTTTCTGCGAGAGAAACGCCACCAACTCCCGGTCCTCGCGGATCGCTTCGAAGACCTGGTCGTAGGCGATGGCCAGCGAGCGCACCTCGCCGCAGGCGTCGTGCCAGGTGGAAACGTACCCGGCGGAGGCGGGCCCCTCGTACAGGATCCCCTCTTTTTTGAAGTCAAAGGTGGGATAGAGATCGGCCACGCGGTCCAGCAGCACGCCGGCCTTGTGGGCATAGGCCTTCTCCCCGGTCACCACGTAGGCGGCGGCCAACTTGCTCGCCCCGCCGATGATGGCCTGCTTCCACTGACCGTAAATGAGATAGGCGCCGATGAAGCGCCAGCGCTTGCCGTCTTTCACATAACCTTCCCCATCGTCCACGCCGAAAGTGTGCAGCGGATCGGCGGGGTCGGGATGCTCCACGTTGAACAGCAGGCTGCGGTCGGCTTTGGCGGGCTGGAATACGTTGTGCTCGTCGAGGCCGGAGCGATAGAACTCTTCGAAATCGTTCTTGGGAAACAGCTCCCGGCAATGCGGGCAGCGCATCTTCCACGGGCGGCGGATGGCGTCCACCTCCCAGTTGTACATGGGCACCGGCTGCTCGCAGGCCGGGCAGTGGCCGTTGGACCAGACCATCCAGGAACGCTTGATGGTGTTGCCGAACATGAGCTGCCAGAGTTGTTCGTCGGACATGCGCAGGAACGGCTCGGCCGCCTCGACGATGGGGTTCTGGATCCGCGCCGCCCACTCATGCCGGCGAGCGTTCTCGCGGGCCTGCTCGATCAGCCTGGCCGGGTAGAAGGCACTGGCTTGTTTGCCCGCGGGAGCGGTGGCGGGTGATTGGGCGGTCGCCGTGGTGAGATGGAGAGATAGAGAGATGGAGAGAAGGAGAGTGAACGCGCCCCATCGCGTCGAGGATGGGGCGGAATTGGAGGGTCGGGTCAGCAGACCCGACAAAGCCCCGAAGGGGCGCGAGTCTTTAGCCGGGGGCGTGAGCCCCCGGTGGGAGCATGGCCGTTGGACCAAAGCCCCCGAAGGGGGCGACAGATGGTCCCATGCAAAGCCATCTGTCGCCCCCTTCGGGGGCTCACCGCCTGCACACGCTGCACTCACCAGGGGCTTACGCCCTTGGCTAACAACCGCCGCCCCTAACGGGGCGGAATGCGTGCCGTTTTCGAATCGAGTATTCACCGCAACTGCCGGTCGAGCCATGCGTAGATCTCCGCTTTGGTTTCCGGACTGATGGCGTGCCCGCCGGGCCGGAGGACGTTGATGAACCGGTCCGCCGGGGCGTCGTAGAGTCTCCACGCCGCCCGTGCGGCCTCGCCTGCTTGGTAGGCGCTTTTCGATTCGGTGAAGATCGGGTCGTTCTCGGTGGTATGCTGGTACAGTCCGCGCGGGGCGATCAGCCGGAGCACGTCATCCCAGTCCCACTCCGGCAATCGGCCCATCTGAAAGACCGGCCGGAGCTTGGGCATGTAGCTGAACCAATGATCGCGGGCCCAGCGGAGGCGGTCTTTCTCCGCTTTGAAGGTCGCATAGCCGCAACTGGCCACGGTCGCCTTCACCCGCTCGTCGAACGCGGCCAGCATGAGGGCCTCCTCGGCGCCCAGCGAATGACCGATCGCGCCCAGGCGTTGGGCGTCCACCCCCTCCGTAGACGCAAGCACATCCAGCGCCCGCTGCGCGTCATAAAGCATCTTGCCCATGGCCGACAGGCCAGGATGCGCGCGGTAGTGGCCGCGGGTATCGAAGGGGCCGTAGGGGCCGATCCGCTCGCCGGCGGCGATGGAATCCGGGGCCAGGGTGACGTACCCCCGCCCGGCCAGGTCGGCCGCGAAGGCCAGCGAGGGATCTCCCTTCAAACCAACGGATTCCAGCTTGCCGGAGCTTTCCGTCTGGTGCAGCACCAGAATTCCCGGGAGGGACTTGGAGGCATCATGCGGCGCACACAGATAAGCCCGCACGCGCTCGCCCGGCGCGGCGGTGTACTCGATGAGCCGCCGTTCGCAGGTCTCCAGCCGCTCGACGGTGAGGACGCGCGGGTCCGGCGGCGACGGATTTGCGGGCGGATTCCCAATCGTCCGACGGATCAGCCTGCGAAGCGTTTCGCGACGTCCGGACCACTCGTTCGTCGACAGCGGGACGGTGTGCACGTCGCCCACCGGGAAGAAGCGTTCCTCCAGCCATCGGTAGGCCAGCGCCCGGCCATCGGCGGGGAACTTATGCGGGCCGTCAAATGCTTTCCAGGCGAGATCGGCGGCGGCGCCGTACAGGCCGTAGACGCCGCGCACCTCTCGAAAGAGGTCATCGAGGCCGGCGGTATTGGGGAAAATGCTGTCCTGCGTCGCGTACCAGACAAAAAGCGGACGCGGGGCGATGAGCGCACAGACGTCCTGCCAGTCGAAGGGGATGCCGTTGACGTCGGGCAGATACGTGCCGAGCTGCGGGATCAGCGCGGTCAAGTGCGACCAGCGCTGGGGGGTGGGGTCGCTGCGGAAGGGAGTGAATCCGCAGCTTGCGATCGCCGCCGCAATGCGCGGCTCAAACGCGGCGGCGAAGAGCGTACCATACGCGCCGTGCGAGTGGCCGATGCTGCCGATCTGTGATGGATTCACGAAGTCCAATGTTTCGAGATAGTCCACCACCCGCGAGACGTCCCAGACCATCTTGCCCATGAAGGACCATTTCGGGTGACGCTGATAAAACTTGATCGCGTCATGGTAGGGCTGCGTTCCCGGCGGGATGCGCTCGCCGAAGCCGATGGCGTCGGGAGCGATACACACGAAGCCGCGGCGAACAAGCTGCAGGGCAAAGGCCAGTTCCGGGTCGCCCTTGATGCCGCAGGGTTCCTGCTTGCCCTGGGCGACGGTCTGGTGCAGGCAGACCATGGCCGGGTAACGTTCGTTCTTGCGCAGGTCCTTCGGAATCAGCAGGCAGGCGGGGATCCAGTCGTCGGCTTCAGTGCGGATGCGGATGTGCCGGCGGAGATGGTCGGGAAGAATTTCTTCGGACAGGTTCTGCACTTCAATCCTGGCCGGGCGGGATGAAGCCCCCGGCTCTTTGAAGCTGGGTTCGCCGAGGATCTTCTGAATCGTGGCCGCGATCTGGGCCCGGCGGGCCTCCCAACCGCGGATCTCGTCGATTCTTCCTTTCAGATCAGCCCCGGTGGCAAGGGGCGGGAGCAGCTCACTCCGGCCGGTCTGGAGGTTCTTGATTTCGGGCTTGGTCCAGGTAGTGACCTTCTTCCACTCGTCCCAACTGTGCCCCGGCCACGCCATGACCACAGATGCCAGGGCCAACAAACCGCAAATAAACGCAGATGGACGCAGATGGAAGGAGTTCTCACTTCTCACTTCTCACGTCTCACTTTTTCAGCCTTCCAATCCCAGCAGGCTCGCGGCGTTTTCCGATGCGATGGCCGCCCGCTGCGCGTCGGTGAGCTCCGCGTGGTCCAGCTTGGCCACGTTGCAGGCCGGGTAGTTGAGCACCGCGCCCGTGCCGAACAGGAGGCGCTCGCAGCCCACCTCGCCGGCCATCTTGGCCACGGCGTTGAAGCCCTGGAGGCAGGAAATCTCGTACTGTGCATTCGGGCAGCGCTTCAGGATGCGGACCACCGCCTGGGATTCGATCAGGTAGTTGGGCCCGCTCAGGATGAACATGGTGTTGGGGTGGCGATCGATCACCACCCCGATGGTGTCGATGGGGATCGCCGCGAAGCGCCAGTTCATCATCGGGCGAGTGGGGATCATGACCGGCACATCGCGCTGCCCGGCCACCCCGCAGATCTCGTCCACGAATTCCGCATCCAGCCGGTAGCTGTGGAAGGATGGATAGAGGCGCACACCGCGGAAGCCGGCATCCAGGGCCCGCTCCAGTTCGCCGCCGCTGCCCCCCAGGAAGGGGCTGATGGTGGCAAATGGAACCAGCCGCCCGGGGTAACGCCCGGCGGCAAAGAGCGTTTCCTCGTTGCCCTTTCGCCAGTCGAGGATCATGCCCCGCAGGCTCAGAACGGCCGCCTGGTCGATGCCGTGCCGGTCCATCAGGGCCACGAGGTCATCGGCCGAACGGTCGGGAAGATCCCAGTATTGCCAGTGCCCGAAACAGGCGTTGATGTCAATTCGCATGGTTTGACCTTTGGTCAGTGGTCAGTTGTCAGTGGTCAGTTGTGAGGGGCTTCATTCTTTCGCTTGTTGTCCTGACCGATCGGACCGATCCGACGGATCCGACCGATCGGACGGATCGGACTTTTCCGGCAGCGCCTGCAACTGACAAGATCTACATTCCAAGCAACCGGGCCAGGTTGCCACCCAATATCGCCGCCTTTGCCGCCTCGTCGATCGCCGCCCCCGTGACCTTGGCAAGCTGCGTCCACGGGTCCAGCAGCGGCATGTCGGTTCCGAACAGGATCTTCTCCGGCCCCAGCTCCTCGACCGCGTGTTCGAGCATGCCGTTGTCAATCTGGGAGCTGGCCGTATCCAGCAGCAGGTTCGGGTGCTTTTTCGCGACGGCCACCGCGCGGTGCCAGTCGCCGTAGGCGTAGGGGTGCCCGCCCATGTGGGCCATGAGCAGCCGGGCGGCCGGGACCCGCTCCATCAGCCAGTCGCACTCGGCCGGCGTGGTGTGAGCCAGGATGGGCATGCCGAACTCTGCGGCGACCTCCAGCAGCGGGATGGTCCCCTCCTCGGCGATGGTCGCCTCCGGATGCGAGTAGATCTTGAGGCCGCGCATGCCGTACTTCTCGTAACAGCGCCGCACCTCCTCCACCGCCCGCTTGCCGTATCGCGGAGTGGGCACCGAGCAGTACCCGATCAGCCGGTCGGGGTGCCGCCGGAGCCGCCGGGCCAGGGTATCGTTGCCCTCGCTCATGTCATAGAAGAGCGCATCCAGCTCGGTAACGAAGACACGATCAAAACCGAGTTGATCGGCCAGGCGGACAAGGAAATCCTCATCGGCGTCCATGTGGAAAAATGCGCCGGTGCCAACGTGTACGTGGCAGTCAATTACCATGAGTGATTAGTTCTCAGTTCTCAGTTTTCAGTTCTTCCGGCTTGCCGATCGTGATCTTCGGTTCATTCAGCAGCACGCCGGCCAGTTCGCGCATATCGCGCTTCCAGTTGTCCACCGTGGGGGCGATCGGGTACTGCCGGCCGCGCCGCCAGTCGCCGATGAGCCAGTAACGCAGCCTGCCGCCGTCGGAGGTGCTCAACACCACACGTCGCTCCTCGGGCAGATCGATCAGTTCGCGGTAGGCCTTGGGATCGAAGACCAAACCCATGCCGATGTCGCCGATCACTTCTTCCTGGAAACCCCACGAACCCCAGACGCCCCGCTCAGGCTCGATAAAGGCCTGCTCGCGGAGCAGCTTGATGAAGCCGGGGGCCAGCAGCGTCTCGCCGTCCAGGCCGGTGACCTGCACGCGGATTTCGGTCTCCTGGTGTTCGGCGTAGATGATGCAGGTCATCTTCACCGAGACGTCGGACTTGTCCGGAATGATGTTATCGGCGGTGATTTCGATCACCGCACGGATCGGCCCGCTGGCCAGCTCGCGTTTTTCAAATTTGACCGTGCCCTGGCCGGCGGGGTTCTGCACCAAATAGGGCTTGCCCTCGTGGTACAGGGTCAGCCCGCCCAGGCCGGATGCTTTCTTCACGTTGAGGGCGTCGATGCCCCACTCGGTCTCGGCGTGATAGCTCTTGTTGCCGATGGTGGGGTAGATCAACTGCTCGGTCTTCTTGCCGAAGAAGTCGAACTGGCCCCAGTAGGCCCGGTACGCGCAGCGGTTGGACTCCCACCCGATGTTCGGCGGAACCCAGTCCTGGGCCGTGGCGGTCCGCCGCGGGGACTGCTTCGTTTCCTGGCCGGTAGGCAGGTAATAGAGGTAGTACGTCGCCGCCCCGCCCGGGGGCAGATCCGCCAGGAAGCTGAGCCGCCGCTCCTTGAGCGAATCCACGACGTCCACCTGGTGCGCCACCTGCCGCCAGTCGAGCCAGCGTTCGGGCGCCACGACCGCGCAGCGTTGCGGGTCAAAGTCGCCGGCAACGGCCTGAATGGCCGCCACGTCTACAACCACCGGCCAGTCCTCACGCCGCCCCTTGGGGCCCTCGATCCGGATGGGTATGCGCCGCTGGAACGTCCCGAACCGCATCACGTTCAGCTCAGCGCCGGCCGGAACTCCTTTCAACAGGGCCTTCGCCGCCGCCTGGAACTCGCCTGCCGCGTACAACGGCTCGGCTTGCCGGATCCGCGCAGCCGATCCGTCGATCGCCTTCTGAAGCGTAAAGAGCTGATCGCGGACAAGCTCCACGTACAGGCGTGCCCCGGCCGGCGTCTTGCGGACCCGCTCGCCCAGGCGGGTGGCCGGCATCCAGCCAGGCAGGCTGTGCAGGAAGAATGCTGCCTGCGGCGTCTGCACCGATTGCGGCAAAGTGGCGGGGTTTGGAAAATCTCGCCCTATTAGCGTATACGCGGCGTCAATGAACGCTTGGCTGTCCAAAAGGGACCGCTGAAGGGCCGCAAGATAGGCCTGGCTTATTGATTCGAACTGGAGATCAACCGGTCGGACGCTATCCGCTTTCAATTGCCATTCGAGCTCAAACTTGCCGTCGGCGTCCAGATCGAACCGCCCCCGGTCGAATATGCCATCGCCATCCTCATCAGCCCAGGTGTATTTGGAATCGAGCTTGCCATCGAGGTTGTAATCCACATCCAGCCAGCCCTTGCTCGCGCCTTTGAGATGGATCCGCGCATCCGAGCCCAGGTAAAGCCCCAGCGGCGCCTTGGGCGCGAGGCTCAGCTCGTAACGCTTGTTGAACACGCTGCACGGCGGCCCGCCCACCTGCCGGAACTCGTCGTTGCCGTGAGCGATGACGCCCTCCCAGCGCTCGTGCGGGTCCCTGGTGAAATCCTGCTCGGTGTTGGCGTTCAGCTCGTCCCAGGTGAGCATCACCTTCGACCATGCCGCCTGCTCGACGAAGGCCCGGGCCTTGTCCCGGCGGAGCCAGCCCTGCGTCGGAATCCCGCGCAGCCTGGTGGATTCCAGCATCTCCGGCGGGATCTTCACCAGCTTGTCCTCATCGGCAAGGGCGGTGATGGAAAACTCGTAATCGTACGCCCGGCGGCCGCCGGCATCGTCGTCCGCGTCGAAGCTGTAGCGGATGGCTCGGATGGCGTCGGCCTTGCCCTCGATCCGTAGCGTGACCTCGCTGCTCCCGTCGCCGTCCAGATCGTAAAACAGGAACGGGTTTTCAAACGCGGAGAGCCACTCGTTGCTGTCCTCCGTCAGGCCGAAGGCCACGAACGTCTCGTCGCCGGCGAAGTGGCAGCGATACTGGCAGCGGGGCTGGTAGTAGGTGTAATCCTCGTCATACCACAGCAGGTTGTCATCGCCGTCATCCCGTCCCCACCAGACGCGCAGCACGTTCTTGCCGAAGAAGGGATGCTCGGCCATGAAGAAATAGAAGGCCATCTCATCCACATCGTTGTCGCCGTCGTTGTCCTGGTAATCCAGGACGGCGTCAACGGTCCCGTCTGCATGGTAGTCGACGACATAGAGGTCACTGTCCAGATCGGGCCCTTTGTACGCGTCAAGATCGCCGTCTTCGTCGATGGTCCGCACCAGGATCGGCCGCAACTTCGGCGTATGCCGCGGCGATGTGTCGATGAACCAGCATTCGTCGTTCCTGCCGTCGCCGTCCGTATCGACGAAATGCTGCTCGCCGGGCTTGCCGGCCTTGACCTTCGCGACCATGGCCGGGTCGAGCCGGACGGCGTCACCGAAGACGCGCGTGAAGAGGCGCTGTTTGGCATCCTGCGCGTGGACGGTGGCGGGGACAAGCAGCACGAGTGCAGCCAGTATGAGAGTGTGAGAGATAGAGAGATGGAGAGATGGGGCGCCGTACAACCAGGTGCTCTTCCGCTGGCCCCTGACCCCCGAACCCTGAACCCTGAATCCTGATCTCACTTCTCATTTCTCCCTTCGCGGGAAAGGATTCCCGCACCGCAGTTCTCAGTTCTCAGTTTTCAGTTCTCAGTTCAGACGGCTTTCATCGCCTCGCCCGCGGCGGCAATGGTCTGGTCGATATCCTCGTCCGTATGCGCGGTGGAGACAAACCACAGTCCGCCGGGGATGGCCCGGATGCCGCGCTCCTGCAGGGCCGCCCAGAAACGCCCGTAGGCGGCCGCGTCGCGGGTCAGATAGGAACGGTAGTCCACCACCTCGGTCGTCTCATTGAAGGACACGTGGAAGGCGGTGCCGATGCCGCGGACGCAGATCTTCTTGCCCGCCCGCCGGCCGGCCTCCGCAATGCCGGCCATGAGCCGTTCACCGCGTTTGATCGCCGCCTTGAGCAACGCCCCGCCACCAGCGGCCAGCACGTCCAGCGTCGCAACCGTCGCGGCCATCACCGGCGGCCCCGCGTTGTAGGTGCCGGCATGCGTGATGGACAAGTCGCCGAAGGCCTGCATGTATTCGCGCTTGCCGGCAATGGCACTGACCGGGAACCCGCTGGACATGCCCTTGGCAAAGACGGCCACATCCGGGGTCACGCCGGTATATTCCTGGGCCCCGCCCAGAGCCACGCGGAAGCCGGTAATGACCTCGTCGAAAATCAGGAGCGCCTCGTTCTTCGTGCACAGCTCGCGGAGTCCTTCCAGGAAGCCGGGCTTGGGCAGGATCGCCCCCGTGTTGCACATGATCGCCTCGCAGATCACGCCCGCGATCTGGCCCGGGTCCTGCTCGAAGGCGGCCTTGACCAGGTCGAGGTCGTTGAACGGACGGATCACGAGGTTGAAGCCGTCGCTGGCCGACTGACCTTTGCTGGCCGGCTGCGGGATGGGCCATTCGCGGGGGCCAGCCTTCTCCAGCGGCGGAGCGTAGTTCCAGGCGATGTTGTCATACCAGCCGTGGTAGTGGCCCTCGAAGCGGAGGATCTTGGGCCGTCCGGTAATGCCCCGCGCCAGCCGGATCGCCCCGTGGACGGCCTCGCTGCCGGAGCACGCGAAGCGCACCATGTCCGCGCAGGGCACCAGCTTGCAGAAGCGCTCGGCGGCCTCGACCTCCACGTCGCTCTGCCCGGCATAGAGCAGCCCGCGGTCGAGCTGCTTTTTCACGGCTTCGATTACCGGGGCGGGCGAATGGCCCAACAGCAGCGGCCCGCGGCCCAGCACGTAATCGATAAACTCGTTACCGTCGGCGTCCCAGACCCGCGAGCCTTTCCCGTGGTCGTAGAACATCGGATGCGGCTGCCAGTTGGCGCGGACGTTGGAGTGAATCCCGCCGGGCGTCGTCTGACAAGCCCGTTCGTAAAGCTGCCTTGACTTCTCAAATATCATGATGCGCTCTCGATTCTTATTACACACAGCGCCAAGTGGGCCATTTTCTGTAGCGGCCGGGCTCCGTACCAGCCGCTTTACGGGCAAAACGGCCGACCCCCAGCTTTCGCCAGGTACCCGGCCCGGCCGCTACGACCTTGCGCTGTAGTGTATTAAAACCGCAGATAAACGCAGATGCACGCAGATTCAATGCATATCTGCGTTCATCCGCGTCCATCTGCGGTCAAATCATCTCATCAACTGTCGTTCAGGCGGACAGTACGATCTCACGGCCCGTGCGCGATGACTCATACGCCGCCAGCGCCGCCGCCACCGCCTGCCGGCCGTCCCAGCCGGTCACCTTCGGCGGCCGGCCATCCAGGCACGCGTCGACGAAATCCTGGCACTGCCGGATATACGACTCCAGGCGCACCGGGTCCAAAAAGCCCTTGCCCGCCCAGTCGATCGGGGCCTGGTTCTCCACGACCTCCCACTTGCCGTCCACGGCCACGCGCAGCTCGCCATAGGCATCAAGGTCCATAATGCCCTTCTCGCCCACGATCCACGCGCTGAACTGCGACCGCGGGAACGACGGCTTGGGGATCTGGAACGACGCCCACAGCCCCGCCGATGCCCCGTCGGTCAGCGACATGAGCACCATCGACGTGCCCTCGACCTTCACGTCCGGCTCCAGGCTGCCGCACTTGGCATAGACCGTGCGGATCTCCTGGCCGGTGAGCCAGCGGATACGGTCGAAGTTGTGGATCGCGTGGCCGAAGAGGGTGCCAAGGTTGGCCGGGTCGGATTGCCACTTCGGTAAGCCCACCAGCCCGGTCGCGTTGAGGGCGTATTCCTGAATCTGCAGCACGCGCCCGATCCGCCCCTCGTCGATAAGCCGCTTGGCGGTGATGTTGCAGTTGCGATAGCGCTGGGTAAACGCGATGGCGCACCATACGCCGGCCTCCTTGCAGGCGGCATTGATCGCATCGCACTCGGCCACGGTGCAGGCCATCGGCTTCTCCAGCAGAATGTGCTTGCCGGCCTTGGCAGCGGCCAGCGACTGCTCGGCGTGCAGGTGGTGCGGCGTGGCCACAAACACCGCCCCGATGTCCTTGCGGGCCACCAGTGATTCAACCGATGGCTCCAGGGCCATCCCGTAGTCGCCGGCGAGTTGCTCCGCCCGCGACCCACCGGTGACGGCCACCAGCTTCGCACGCTGGCAGCACTTCGAAATCGTCTCCGAGTACGTCCGCCCCATGAAACCCGAACCGATGATGCCGATACCCAGAGTGCTCATATCCTGTTCTCCTCATCCGTGCCTTCTGTTTCGACCGCCTGGACCGGCAGCGCGGAGACCGGCTCCTCCGCCGACGGGGGAATGTCCTCCGGCCGGGGCGGCGCGGGGCAGAACCGGACCGCCAGCGCACCGGCAACCACCAGGAGCCCGCCAAACACCAGATCCAATACCAGCCCCAGCCGCGTCCGCGTCCACGGCGTGATCACAAGCAGCATCAAGCCGATGACCAGCGTACACACGCCCACCACGCGGAACGGCGATATCACCGCCCCGGCCCCGGGCTTGACCGCCTCATCTTCCGGCAACTGGCCGACCGGCGTGTCCAGCCGCTGCATAAACGCTTCGACACGCTGCTCCTCGGCGGGATCCCGCTTGCTCAGCAAACTGACCACAACCGTAAAGACCAGCGTCACCAGCATCGTGACGATAAAGATGGCGTTTTCCTGGGCCCAGGTCACTCCCAGAAAAACGAATTTGTCGGGAACCTTAAAGAGCATCACCAGACCCACGACCACGCCCAGCACAAAGCCCACCAGCGCTCCGCCGGCCGTCGTGCGCCGGGTCACCAGGCCCAGGAGCATGGGTACGGCCACCGGCGCCGTGGCCACGCTGAACAGCGTCACCATGGTGCGGAACATCTTGTCCCCGCCCGTACCGCTGACTGCCGCAACGTAAAAAGCAACGCTCACGGAGATGACACCGATGACCAACGTCATGATCCGGCCCATGCGGACGAGTTCGCGCTGGCTGGCCTTGGGGCGGATCAGCCGGCGGTAAACGTCATTGGTCAGCACGCTCGCGCAGACGTTGAAATCCGTACTCAGCATGGACATGGTGGCTGAGAACATGGCCGCCACCACCAACCCCAGGAGGCCAACCGGCAACAGGGCCACGCACAGGTCCGGGTAGGCGGTCTTCTCATCCGCCAGCGCCGGCAGAAAATAGCGGGCCGCCATGGCCGGCATAAACATCAACGGAGGCGTGATCACATTAAGCGCCACCACCAGCCAGCCCACCTTCTTGGCTTCCTTCTCGTTGGGCACGCAGTAGTAACGCTGCACCAGCCCCCAATTGACGCTCCAGGAGAGGCAGTACAGCACCACCGCCGTGAGCATGTAGGCCGTGTTGTATTCCTCGTTGACGAAGCCGAAGAACCCGGCCGGGGCCTGGTCGATGAACCCCTGCAACCCGCCGGTCTGCTCAAAGGCCCGGTGGAAGGCCAGCGGAAAGAGGATCAGCACCGCCGCCATCATCACCACGAACTGCAGGAAATCGGTGACCACCACCGCCCACAGGCCGCCCATGAACGTGTACGACAGCATGATCACCGACGACCAGAACATCCCCTGCTTCAGCGGCACATTCAAAGCCGCCGACAGGAACGCTCCGATGGCAAACACCTTCAGCCCGTCATCAATGATCTTGACCGGGACGCCCTGCCAGGCAAAGAGCTGCCGCACGGCGGGGTTGTAACGTGATTCCAGGTACTCGACCGGCGAATTGATCCGGGCCCGCCGCCAGCGCTGAGCGAAAAAAATGACTCCGAACGCCGCCGCCGGAACCGTCACCCAGTAGAACGTCACCCCCACCAGCCCGTACTTGTAGGCCAGGGCCGAATAGGCCACGAAGGCGAACGCGCTGAAGCTGGACATGTAGTAGGAGACGCCCGACAACCACCACGGGATGCGGTTTCCCCCGCTGAAGTAATCCTTCATCGCCTTGATATAGGCGGTAGAAGTAGATGCCCACCCCCAGCATCAACACGAAGTAGGCGACGATAATGAAATAATCAGGCCCGTGAAGTTGGCCGGCCGCAAGCATCATTTAACAACCTCCTGCAGTTTCTGAATCTCGGCCAGCACCTCGGCCGCCCGATCGTAGTCCCCCCGCCCGTACGATTCGTCCAGTGCTTCCAGCAGCGTCACCATCCGCCACGCCGTCTCGGAATTTCGCGTCGTAGACCGCGCCGCCGTGTTGAGCCGCCTCAGATCGTTCATCTTCACCTGGGACAGCACGTTGGCCGCCCCCCGGGCGAAATATTCCCGCAGGTCCTGGTACTGCAACTCCCGGGCCACGTCCTGGGCGTAACGCCGGTAATTATCCGGCCCCGCGCTCATGGCCTCCTTGAGTCCGGCGGGCACCTCGAACGGTCGCACCTTGCTCATGGCCGCCATGAATTGCTCGTTGGCCGCCATGGCCGCCGGCAGGACCTCTTGCGTATAGAACTGCCCCAGGAAGCGCTGATCAAAGGGGATCCGCCGGGCCCGCGGGTCGCTCACCTTCGTGACCCGCACCGGCACCCACGATTCACCTCTATATACCTCCCACTTGTCGAAATAGCCATCACCGTCGGTGTCGTACATGCGTATCTCGCCCACCCGGCCCTGGCCCGCGAAGTGTCCGATCTCGATCCAGCCTTCCTTCGCCCCGAACAGGTGAATGCGCCGGTCGATCTCGCTGTAGTACAGCTCCCGCCGGTTAGCCGGACGGTCGGTCCACTCCCGCCGGACGTTCCACTTCTGGTTGGGCCCGCCGGTATTGCTCATGAACCGTCGTTCCCAGATCCAGAACACGCCCTCCCAGCGGAAATCCATCTTGGGATCGGGGGCATCGCCGATGGCGATGGTGTCGTCGTGGCCCTCGTGCCAGGTAAAGCCCGTCTCTTCGGCCGGATAGGTGTCGCAGAAAGCCCGCAGCCGATCATGGGGAATAACCTTTGTCACCTGCGGCGGCCGGCGAAGCGGATTGACATGCTCCACCCCCGTCTTCCACCCGCTCCTCACTCCTC
>JAAXZI010000087.1 GCA_012719955.1 Phycisphaerae bacterium
CACTACGGATTGGAGAACAACCGCGCGCAACTGCTGGCGGCGATGTTCTGTTACCAATTGCTGCTGCGCTACAACCGCTTCTGTGGCCACCGCGACGGTCAGGTCAACTGGATCCTGGATGCATTATGAGACAGGCTGCTTCGATTTGTGTGCCACGGCTCTTGAGCCGTGCTGGCACAACTCCAACATTTCCCACTGCTCAAGAGCACCATTGGCATCGCGCCCGACGGCGCGTCGCAGGATCGTCCACGGTCACGCAACGACTTAAACCTGCTCTGGAAAGATTTGGAACCCACCCTGGAAAGACGTGCACTACGGTCCGGCAGTCTTCCTCAGACGCCGGGGCCGGCTCTCGCTGAACGGATCAGTTCGACAAACCAGCCCGAATTCCTTGCATTGCCCCTTCGCATACGGGAAAATGCGTAGAGTCGGCCTTTACGGTGAGGGGCATGTCTTGGACACCACCCAAACTAACCTGCTCTGGGCGGTTCGCGACTCGCAGGACGGCGAGGCGTGGCTCAATTTTTACCGCATCTACTCCGCCATGGTGACCCGGTTCGCCCGTCGGTTGGGGCTCTCCGACGCCGACGCGGAGGATGTCACCCAGGAAGTGCTTCTCCTGGCCCAAAGGTCGCTCCAGACCGGGACCTATGATCCGGCCAAGGGAGGGTTCCGCCAGTGGCTCTACGGCATCGCCCGACGACGGTCCCTGGCGGCCTTGCGGGCCCGTTGCCGGCGGACCCGTGCCCAGTGGGTTCCCGGCCCCGATGGTTCGGACCTGGTTGAACGTCTCGAAGACGTGCGGGGCGAGGAGGCCCACCGGCAGGTCTGGGAGCAGGAGTGGCGTTATGCCCTTCTGGACGAGGCTCTTCGGCACGTGGAGCGTGATGTGGGCGAAAAGGCATTCCAGGCCTTTAATCTACTGGCCCTGAAGAATTGGCCGGTGGAGCAGATCGCCGCTCATCTGGGCATCGCGCCGGCCAGCGTTTACGTGTACAAGCACCGGGTTCTCACGGCGGTCAAGCAACGCATCGCCCGCTTTGAGAAGGATGAGTGATGAGTTAACGGATGAGAAAAGTGGTACTCATCACTTGTTTTCAGGACTGAGTATGGCCGAGAGCTCCGACGAAACCCGACTGCTCAATGATATTCGCGTCGTCATTGATCGGCGGTCCGAACCCGCCCCGCCCGAGCGCGAGAATCTCGAAGGCCTCCAGATTGAGCACTACCTCGTGGGTAAACTGCTGGGCGAGGGGGGCATGGCCCGGATCTATCGAGCAGTGGACATTTCGACCGGGCGCGACGTGGCCTTTAAGGTCTTGCGCCCCCCCTATCGCGCCGACGAACGCATCCGCGTGCGCTTCGAGCGGGAGGCGCAGAGTATGGCCCGCATCCGTCATGACCACGTCGTACGCATCTTCGGTCTGACGGAATCGGGAGACCCCCGGGCCATTATCATGGAACTGATGCTCGGCGGCAGCCTGCGCGACCGGATCAAGAACACCAAGAACGGCAAACTCGGTCTGGACATCGCGGAAGCGGTGTCGCTGGCCGCCCAGGCTGCCCGGGGGCTGGGTGCCGCCCACCGGATGGGCATAGTTCATCGCGACGTGAAGCCATCCAACCTGCTCTTCGACCACGAGGGGCACATCAAGGTCGCCGACTTCGGGGCCATTCGCGTGCTGGAGGAAGCCACCTGGGTCACCACCGTCGGTCAGCAGATCGGCACGCCGGCCTACATGAGCCCGGAGCAGTGCGCCGGCCAGCCGGTCACACCGGCCAGCGACGTGTATTCGCTGGGCGTCACCCTCTTCGAGATGCTGGTCGGCTGGCCACCGTTCACGGTTGAAGAGGCCAGCCCCTTCGCGTTGATGCTTAAGCACATATCCGAGCCCCCACCGGATCCGCGCATCTGGCGGTCGGAGATTCCGGACTGGCTCGCGCTGCTGGTCATGCGCGCGATGGGCAAGAAGTCTTATGATCGCTACCCGGACGGCGACGCACTGGCCGATGCGCTGCTGGCCGAAGCCTCTAAACAGCAGCCCAGGGACGTGGACACCACCGGCGCGCCCGGCAGCCTGCTGGATACGGCCGCCGTTACGCGCCAGTTGCGCCAGTTACCCCTTCGGGCCATCGTCTACTGGGCCTGCCGGTGCGCCCGGCGGGTGCAGAACTTTAACAACGATCCCCGCCTCGAACGGGCCCTTTCCATGGCCGAGGCCACGTGTACACAGGAGTCCGATCCGCGCGGGTGCGAGTCCGTGGCCCGGGCCTTGTCGCGCATTCAATCGCTGCGTACCGCCTCGCTGATGGCCGCCTACGCGGACCGGGAGTCCAGCGGCCCGCCGGGGTCGCGAGCGGCCACCGAAGCCGCCAAGGCTGCCGCCGCCGCTGCCGCGTGTGCCGCCGCCCGTTGCATCGAGGATGCCGCCGCCGATGCCGCCTTCGCCGCCCGCAGCGCCATGGCCGCACTGGCGGACGCCGGCGAATCCACCCGCCTGTTCTGGGCCGACGCCCGCAACGACTTTCAGACGCTCCTGAAGGCCGGCCTGGGGCCGGAGGGCTCCATCGGCCGGGCCATCCCCCCGGACCTGCTCAAGTAATCATCCCGTTGCCGTTCAAGAGAAGGAGTCATCATGCCGCTCCGATTCAATGAGCATTTACGCATCGGCAAGGATCCTGAAGAAGCCGCCCGCCTGGGCGCGGACGTCTTGGTTGATGGACTTCGCCACCGGCCGGCCGGCGCTTCGGTGGCCCTGGCCGGCGGGTCCACGCCCGCGTTGCTGTATAAGCTGCTGACGAAATCGCCTTATCGGGAACAACTTCCGTGGTCCGACATCCACTGGTTCTGGGGCGACGAGCGAACCGTCCCGCCGGACCATGCGAACAGCAACTATCGCATGGCCATGGAAACCCTGCTGGGGCCGCTGGGCGCGTCGGCCGACCATATCCACCGCATGCCGGCCGACCAGCCAAACCGCGAGAACGCCGCGGCCGACTACGAACGTACCATCCGCCGGCACATACCCCCCGGACAGAACGGGATACCCGCATTCGACCTGATTCTCCTGGGCGTCGGAGCGGATGGGCACACCGCCAGCCTCTTCCCCAGATCGACTGCTTTGCATGAATCGGCGCGACTGGTCGTGCCCAACTACGCCCCCGCGCCAAACGCCTGGCGAATGACCTTCACCTACCCCCTGCTGAACGCCGCCCGGCATATCCTGTTTTTCGTGACGGGCGAGCAGAAAGCCGAAATCATGCGCCGCATCCTGGTCGATGGGGACAAGAACCTTCCGGCCACTGCGCTTCGCGATGCCGCCGGGCAAGTGACATGGGTGTTGGATGAGGCCGCCGCCCGGCTCGTTCACAGCCTGCTGAATCCATGAGATGGTGAACACCGTTATCGGATGGCCGACGATGAGCACCATCCACAGGAAATGGGAAACGCGATTCGCCGTCTTTCCCCCGAGGATTGGATGGCATTCCGCAGCAGGTTTGCCGGGCTCGGCGCCCACGTCCGGCACCGTCAGCTTTGAAGAGAATTTTGAAGAAAACGTTACCGCCGGCCGGCTCAACAGTACTCAGGCGGCCACACACTCCCACTTGTGGCCTGAGCAGGCACCGAATAAAATCCTTCGTTCGACCGAGTTAACCAAAACGCACAGGAGTTTGTGATGAAGCTGTCCCGTCGCATTCAGCAGTTGGAAGAATCCGCTACCCTGGCCGTCAGTTCGAAGGCCGCCGCCATGCAGAAGCAGGGCATCGACGTGGTCAGCTTCGGCGCCGGCGAGCCCGACTTCGGCACGCCCCAGCACATCAAGGATGCCTGTACGGCCGCACTGGCTGCCGGGCACACCGGCTACGCCAAACCAGCCTCCGGAATCCTGGCCGCCAAGGAGGCCGTGTGCTCCAAGCTCAAGCGGGAAAATGGTTTAGAGTACAAGCCGTCGCAGGTACTGATCACCGTGGGCGGCAAGGAAGCCCTCTTTCTGGCCACCATGTGCCTGCTCGACGAGGGCGATGAGGCCATCCTGCCGGTGCCCTACTGGGTGTCCTACCCCGAGCAGATCAAGCTGGCCGGGGCCAAGGTGGTCCCCGTGGTGGGCGATGAAGCGCACAGTTACAAGCTCACCGCCGACCAGATCGCCAAGGCCATCACCCCGCGGACACGCGTGCTGATCTTCAACTCGCCCAGCAACCCCGGCGGATTCACCTACAGCCCCGAGGAGGTCAAGGCCATCGCCGACGTCGTCGCCGCCCACGACATCATCGTGTTCAGCGACGAAATGTACGATCGGCTCATCTACGGCAATCAGCGCTTCATGAGCTTTGCCGCCGCCCGGCCGGATATGTTCGAAAAGACGCTAACCTTCAACGCCGGCTCGAAGACCTATTCCATGACCGGCTGGCGCGTCGGCTACGTGGCCGGCCCGCAGGCCATCATCAGCCAGATGGCCAAGCTCCAGCGCCAGACCACCAGCGGCACGGCCACCTTCAACCAGCACGCCCTGGCGGCGGCGCTCAACGGCGATCAGGCCCCGGTGGAAGCCATGCGCCGCGAGTTTGAGCGCCGCGCCGAGTATATGCACCAGCGGTTGAACGCCATCAAGGGTGTCACCTGCGTGAAGCCGACCGGCGCGTTCTATGCCTTCCCGAATGTGTCCGGCGCATTTGCCGCGCTGGGCGTGAAGGGCTCACTGGAGTTTTCCGCCAAGGTCCTGGAAGAAGCCCACGTCGCACTGGTTCCCGGCGCGGCCTTCGGCATGGACACCAACGTGCGGCTGTCGTTCGCGACCAGCATGGACAACATTCGCAAGGGTCTGGATCGCCTGGAGCAGTTGCTGGGGAAGGCGTGATTCATGGGCATTCTGATCGATGCCTCAGTCGTCATCGAGGCTGAGGGCGGACGCATCGATTCGAACCAGATGACCGCGCGCTATCGCCGGACGACAAAGCGAACCCTTCGTGTGCCACGGCTTATCGGCTCCGTGTCTGCGTGCCTCCGGGGTAACCCCGTGGAGGGCCTATGGACCCGCTGAAGGTTGGACTCATCGGCCTGGGGCATTGCGGCATCCTCGCCGCTGAAGCCCTGCTGGCCAGTTCCTGGTGCCGGCTGACGGCCGTTGGAAGTCACAGACCTTATCGCCTCCAGCGGTTCGCCGAAAGCCATCCGGGCATCGCGGCTTACGATGATTTCCGCTCCCTCATCGTGAATAACCCGCTGGACGCACTGTTCATCGCGGCTCCGCCGTTTGTCCGTCCGGCCTACCTCGCCATGGCCGCCGAGCGAGGCTTGCCCGTCTGGATGGTCACCCCCGCCGCCCGCACGCTCGATGAGGCCATGGAACTGCTGGACATGTTTGACGCCGCGGGGGTCCCGCTGGTCGTTTACCGTGCCTACGGCCTGGATCCCGCCCTGCAGGAGGACAGCATCGGGCCGGAGGCCACCGGCCGGCTGTTCCTGGCCCGCGGCCACACGTTCGCCTGTATCCCTGAAGATCTCGACTGGCGCGGCGACTCGGAGCGGGCCGGAGGCGGCGTGCTTCTCGACCGGGCCTACGGGCTCATTGACCTCGTCGTCCTGACCATGGGCATGCCGGGGAGCGTCTATGCCGCGGCTGCCGGCGTCTCCCGCCCCGGCACGAGATTCCCCTACGACACCGAAGACACCGCCTCCCTCATCTGCCAGTTCGCCGGCGGCGCCATCGCCCAGATCACCGCCTGCTGGACGGCCGGGCCGGAACAGGCCGAGTTGAACCTCTACGGCCTGAAGACCTGTGTTCGTATCGACGAACGAACCGTCAGCGTCCGCGATCGGGCCGGCACGACCGAACTGCATCAACAGGACCGGCCGGCCAATCCGCTGGCTCCGCAGATCGAGGATTTCCTCACCACGCTGCGCACCGCACCGAAGCGCGTCCGCTCCAACCTGCAGGACCACCTGGCCACCATGGCGGTCCTGGAAGCGGCCTATCTTTCCATCCGCACCGGCCAGCCGGAAAGCCCCGGCCCCATCCTGGACATGCACCAGCGCCAGTCCCGCCCGGCCCGTTCAGCCCGGGAAGAGTAAGCGGAACAGAAGTAAAAGCCAGAAGAGCAAAGCCCCCCCCTCCGTTTCCCCCCTTTTCCACCTTACCATCTTCGCACTGCGACACTCATCGGTGGGGGTGGCAGTTCTTTGTGACGGGATGACGCGGGGTCCCGGAGGGCCTGCATCTTGCACGCCTTTGAGGCGGGCAGGATGCCCGCCCTCCGATGCGTCCGGCCGCCTCACCATAATCCTTTACCAGACCCCTCATCGGCCCGTGCCTTCCTCACTTCTCAGTTCTCAGTTCTCACTTCTGACTTCTCACTTCTAATCTCATCTGTTATCCTGTCCGCTTTCAGATCAAGGAGACTGACGCGCATGGACCGCACGTACACGCTCAAACACTGGATCGTCCTGTCCGCTCTCACCCTGTCTTTCGTTACGGCCGGATGCCGCACCTCGCGGCCCTGTTGCCCCGAAGGTTCGCCCGTCGTGGCCACCGCCGACGAGAGCCCGTCCACCGTCGCCCCGCCGGCCACGCAGCCGGCGGCCCCAAAACCGCCGCCCAAGCGCTACACCTACACGCCGCGCGTCTACCCCGTCGATGAGCGCGGCTTCTCTCCGGTGGACAAGGCGCTGGCCAAGGCCTACGCCCGCGAGGAAATGATCGAGGATGACGACGAGGGCTCGCTCAACCCTTACGTCATGAAGGTGGTCTCCGCCTATCCGCTGGACGGCTCATACCCGTATCACTGCAGTTGGAACCCGCGCGAGTATGACATCTACAACGGCGTGACCCAGGACATGTGGTACAAGGGTATGGTGGTGGCCAAAGCCTATCCGGACGGTTCGCGCTGCAGTTACTGCTGCGGGTTCACCTTTGAGGTCTTCATCCGGGCCATGAAGCTGCGCAACATCCAGAAGGGCCTCGACCCGGACGACTTCAACGGCATGACCTTCAACGACCTGTTCAACATGCTCCAACTCTGGTACATCGAGGGCAAGGGCGACAGCGAGCAGCGGGGCATCGTTTCCTACGGCCTCGGCCGGGCCATTACCGACTTCGAGGAGGCCCGCCCCGGCGATTTCCTCAGCTACAGCACCACGCCCCCCGGCGGCCACTCGACCATCTTCATTGACTGGCTGCGCGACGACGCCGGCAAGATCATCGGCCTGAAATATTTCTCGTCCAACCTCTCCGGCTCCAAGGGCGTCGGCTACGGCCAGGGCAAGTTCTCCGACAGCAATAACGGCCGGGGAATCCTGAGAAAATCGGTCAAGATCGGCCGGGTCGGGGCCATCAAGGATTACAAGCCCTTTGATCGCTTAAAGATCCCGCAGCGGAACGCCTATCTCCCGACACAGCCCCAGCGGATCATCTACCTGCCGGCCACCCAACCGGCGCAGTGAGATCTGCGCGACACGGGAAAGGCTTGCAGGACATGGCGCCGCGATGGTTTTGCGGCCCATGGCCCCGCAAAACGGCAATTCAGGCGGGCAGGATGCCAGCCCCCCGACAACGTCGGCTCTTCTGGGGGGGCGGGCATCCTGCCCGCCTTATGGGCCGAAGCGCGAGACGCCTGGACCGGCACAGGTACTAGCCCCCGGCACATCCACTCCCTATCATGAACTCCAGAGCTGTGGAACTTGAGAGGAGACAGACTTAGCCATGTCAGCAGCCATCCCTGGCGTTTCGCGAACTCGCCGGAAGACCCGGCAGGTAAAGGTCGGAACCGTCCCGCTCGGCGGCGATGCCCCGGTCGTGCTTCAGTCCATGACCAGCACCTACACTTATGACATTGACGCCACGGTGGCCCAGATCAACCGCCTGGCCGCCGCGGGGTGTGATATCGTCCGTGTGGCGGTGCCGGACAAGCGCGACACGGATGCCCTGCCGGAGATCATCCGCCAGTCGCCCATCCCGATCATTGCTGATGTCCACTTCCATTACCAGCGGGCCCTGGAGGCGGTGAAGGCGGGCGTACACAAGATCCGTCTTAACCCCGGCAATATCAAAGACCGCCGGCAGGTGAACGAGGTCATCCGGGCCTGCCGGGACGCGGGCATCCCCATCCGCGTGGGCGTCAACGAGGGCGGCATTGTGGAGCGGCAGGACAAGACCGTCCGGGCGGCCGAGAAGAACATGATGAGCCAGGACTATCACGGCAGCCTCATCGCGATCATGCTCCGCAAACTGGAGGACTACATCCGCATCTTCGAGGCCAATGACTTTTATGACGTGGTCCTGGCCGCCAAGAGCGTGGACCCGACCATCGTCATCGACGCCTACCGGGCCATCAGCAGCCGGTTCGATTTCCCGCTGCACCTGGGAGTCACCCACGCCGGCCCGCCGGAGACCGGCCGGATCCGCAGCATCGCCGCCCTGGGCACGCTGCTGGCCGAGGGCATCGGCGACACCATCCGCATCTCTTACGCCGCCGACCCGATCTACGAGGTCGAGGACGGCAAGGAGCTGCTCTGTAGCCTGGGGCTGCGCGCCCGCCACGAGCCGGAGTTGATCGCCTGCCCCACCTGCGGCCGGATCGAGGTGGATCTGCTCGAACTGGTCGGGAAGGTCCGCCAGAAACTGGCCCATATCAGGACGCCGGTGAAAGTCGCGGTCATGGGTTGCGTAGTCAACGGTCCGGGCGAAGCCGAGGGCGCGGACGTGGCCGTCTTCGCCGGCCGAGGCCGCGGCGTGATCTACGTCCAAGGCCAGCAGGTCCGCACGGTCACCGAAGCCGAAATGCTCGACGCCCTCTACGACGAGGCGGTCAAGTTCGCCGCGAAAGTCGAGCGCGGCGAGGCCCAGCTCCGCAACGCGCAAGTCCAGATCAAACCGCCGGAGCCAATTGGGCCACCGGGGAGCGAACATGAGAAGAACAAGCCCGGCGGAGTTTCGCTCCCGGTAGTCAAAAATTGACGCATCAGTGCCGGTGGAGCAATCATGCCAGGAGCCCAACAGAGCTTCAGACCGGTTCCAGGCACGGTCCAGACCTGGCGGCGCAAGCCGCTCGCGATCATCCTGATTCTGGGCGCTTTTGCTGTCGCAGTCATAGCCACGATCGTGCTTATCCCTCGCGAAGACGAAAACGTGCTGAGGGGGCGTGTTGCGACCACGTGCGCTATCTACGTCTTCTTCTTCCTGGGCCACGCGATGCTCAGGGGTTGGCACACGCTCCACCTCAGCGCAGAGGGTATTTGTCTTTACTCTCTACTGGGCAGGCGAGACCTCAGTTGGGATGAAATTGACCAGATCCGATGGAAGTACTCCCGCGAGGAAACCGATCCCCTCGCGCGCCATATCCTGCTGATAACCGGGGAATCGGGAATCATCGTCAACGAACAGGGTTTCGTGTCCGGAGATGCTCCGATCCTGGAGAGCATCCTACAGCACTGGCAAGGGCCTCGTCAGCAGATAAGCCAGCAATGGGAGGCGGACCATGTTCGCCGTGAAACCAAACGCATTCGCCGCATGGCTCTCGCCTATGCACTGCTCACGCTGACCACCCTGGCAATATCCAAATGGGCCGGCTGGCTGCACGCATCCTGGACGTGGAACCAAGTCCTTCTCGCTCCGGCCCTCTTTCTCATCGGAGTCAACATATCCATTCTCTTGCCGATCCTACGGGAATTGAAGGGCATAGGGGGCGCATTCGCGGACATCGAAGATCTTCAGCAGTGTGAAATCCCCAGTCCATCCAGCATAAGGACAAACGCCAAGCTGGCCATTACCGAAGCGCTCTTCCGCCGCGTGTTCCCCGTTCCACCTGATGTTCTCCTGCCGGATGAACAGGTTCTCCAACTGCAACATCGGATGACACGGCTTGATCAGGAGGCAACACGGTTAGGGCTTGCGCTATTGCTGCCACTCGTTGCTCTCTTCACGTACTTGGCGTATCGAGTAAGCCTGCTCTTCCAGCCGCCCGTTCTGGAACCCGTGCTCGACACGCGATTCCATGCGGGGCTTGCGCCCTGGTTAATCGCTGGTTTTGGGTTCGGTTCTCTGGCGAGTCTTGCTCCTCTGAATCCGATATTCGCTTATCGTTATGGCCGGGAAGAGTTGGACCTTTTCTATCGCTACCGCGTGACCATCAAGGGATATGACACCCGCCGGTCTATCCGCTGGCTATATGCCATGTGCGTTCTGTTTGGGGTGTTTGGTGTCGTGGGTGGCTGGAGTGCCGGCGAGGTAATCGATAAGAACGGCATCCGCTTCAAGCCAGGGCTGGTATCCGTATACTTCCGGTCTTACCAGGACGTGCAGACGATTGGCATCTACACGCGGCATAACGCCAAAGGTGGCGCCCGGGGACAGACAACCATCCAGATTGCTTTTCGCACGGAACCGCCTTTGAGAAAAACACTGAGCAAGCGGAATGCCAGTCTGCAACAATGGCGGGATGCGGCCGCTTACGTGAGTCAGCGCAGCGGGGTTCCGATTGAGTATGGAGAGAAGGCAGATTAGGCGGGACGCCCCTGGCCGCGACGAGAGCCAAGCGCAACCTCTTTGCTGAAATCCCGCTTGCTCAGTTTGCACACCCCTCGTTCAACGGAACCGCCGGCCCACTCACGCATGCGAGAAACGCAGCGAGGTCATCCTCATCCACGTCGTTATCCCCGCGCGGGAACCCCGCCTGCGGCCGATCGAACCGTTCGCAGCCGTCGGCGGCTGGAACGCCGGCTCCGCTGAAGCACGCCTGGAAGACGCCGAAGTCCTCCTGGTCCACGTCGTAGTCGTCGTCCGGGTCCGCGAAAATTGTGAGGTATGCAGGCGGCATCCAGGCCACGTAAACGGCCGCGCCATCCAGGTTGATCCAACCCACGTTCTCGCCCCAGACGTAACCCCGTAACCGGCTGGCCGTATAGTCCAGACGAGCCTGCTGCCCTGTGGGGCCCAACGCCGCTCGCATGTCGAAATTGATCCAACCGATGTTTTCGCCCCAGGCGAGTCCAAAGAGGTTCCCGGTAGTCGGATCAATATTCACGCCGAAGTCCGCCGAGGGGGCGTTCTGGTAGGCCATGCCGTCAGCCGGCCGGTCCCCCAGATTGATCCAGCCGACATTCTCGCCCCAGATGAAGCCCGACAGGAAGGTCGCATGGACGCGAACGCCCGCCGCCCCGCCATCGGCATCGCGCCAGTTAAGCCAACCGATGTTCTCACCCCAGCCAAACTTAAACACCGGGCTGACATTAGTCGCTCCCAAGCTCAGCCCCGCCCCCGCCACCACAAAAATACCCGTCAGGAAGCTATCACCTCTCAACATGCGGGAATCCTCCGCACGAACTCTTCAGTCCCCCCTCAGATGGCCGGGGGGCCAGCTTCAGGCATCAATTCCATGCCCCTCCAAATGAAGCCCAATAATAATCTTTGTTCACAAAAACACCAGATTTCATGCCCCTGATGTCATGATAGATTATGCATTTACAATCCGCCCCACTCTGTCGCTTCCCCTTTCAAAGCGAATCGAGGCCGGATGCTTGCGACCTGAATCGCCAACAGGGCCCTTCCTGGTGAGCTAACCCCGGATCGAAGAGGCCCAATGGCATCGATTTTTTCCTGGGGTCTTCACCTGTTCTACACAAATCACGATGTGACAATGGTTTATGATTACACTTTTTCGCTTGACATTCTCTGAGGATCCCCTAAGATACTCACGTCGGTGACGAGACGCTTGGGGACACACCCGTTCCCATTCCGAACACGGCAGTTAAGCCCAAGCGGCCGATGGTAGTCCCTCAGGGCGAGAGTAGGTGATCGCCGACGCTTGTCTTCATTCACCCGCCGGATTCATCCCCGGCGGGTTTCTTTTTGCGCCCAGCCTCTCCGCCAGAGCTTCCCGCTCTTGTCAGTCCATTTAAACCAAGCTCAATAAAGGATTTGCTTCATCGCCGAGACATCTGGCGGGCAATACCTGTCAGGACCGCCATGCACCCCGCCGGCCGCGACGTCCGTAAAATCCACATGGACTCCTGACAGGCTTAGCCGCCCGGCCTCGTCTTAACAGGTAGACGCGCATGAGACCATTAGAAGCACAGCACGACCCGGAACGCCCGGTCATCGAGGCGATCCAACAGGGTGATGCCTATGCCCTGGATGAGCTCATGCGCCGTCATGGCCGGTGGGTGCGCGGCGTCATCTATGCCGCCCTTGGCCGGATGGACGAGGTGGACGATGTGGCGCAGCGGGTCTGGTTGCAGGTCTGGCGCGAAGCCAGGCGGCTGGACGACATCAGTCGGTGGCGTCCATGGCTCTATCGCATCGCCCGCAATGCCGCCAATGACGTGCTCCGCGAGCAGCAACGGCGAGGCCGCCTGCTCGGCGGGCTGGTGGGCCAACGGCTGGGTCGGAAGCCGGCCGCACCCGCTACCGACCACCAGGCCATCCTCGACGAGCGTCAGCAGGCGCTCCACGCCGCCATCAGCGCTCTGCCGGCCATCTACCGGGAACCTTTCGTTCTCAAGCACCTGGAGGACTGGTCTTACGCGGAGATTGGCGAGGCTCTCGGCCTGCCGGTGGACACGGTCGAAACCCGTCTGGTCCGCGCCCGGCGGCTCTTGCGCGAGCGGCTGGCGGGGAAGGTGTAATGTCATGATCGATGAACGCACGGAGAGACTGATCACCCGCCGGCTGGACGGCGAACTGACCGAAGATGAATCCCTCGACCTCGACAAGCGGCTCATCCGCTCGCCCGAGGCCCGCCAGGCATTTGAGGAATCACAGCGTATCGACATGCTGGCCGTGGAGACGCTCCACACCCTCCTGAACCGCAAGACCACGACCACAATCGACGGCGCCGCAACAGGAACGACGAACCGTCCCTTCGCTCCAAGCAGAAGCGGGCGTGCAGGGCGTTGGTCAACCCGTCGATGGCTCGATGGGGCCATCGGCATTGCGGCGGCTGTGCTGTTGATCCTCGTGGGGGTGGAGGTGTTTTCAACAGGCGGCCTGCAACCGTTGCCGGCCCCCGCTCCAGAATCGAGCATGAAATTCGCCGGGCCAGGCAGCAAGCCGCTCGTATCCGCTCCATCCGTGCCCTCCCCGCCGCTGCGCGTCGTCGAAGGCCCCGCCGTCACCGAGGTTATTGCCGGTCCGCGCCGTGAACAGGAGCACATTGATCAGGACATCATCGGGGTTGTAGACCCCGAAACGCAGAGCGTCTATCTGCTTGAAATTCAGACGTCCCGAAGCCGGATCAGCAGGATGCGCGCTAACTACTGACTGCCGGGACCTGTCTGAGAATAAGGAACTGTTCCCGAGGGGCGTGTGCCACCGCTTCTGATCAGTGCCGGATCGTGCCTGCGCTGCGGAGCCGGGGGGAACGCCCTGCCTGTGGCTGGCCCATTGCCGGTGTGTGGGGCCGGCTCTAACTCTGTGTGTGGTCGCCAGCGAGCCACCGTCGGGCCACCCGATCAGTGGTTCTAACCTGGACAGGAGTCACGATCATGATTCGATACTCGCGTCTGAGCGTCTTGAGCGTCTGTTTCCTTTGGGCCTCGGCCTTCGGCCAGCCCTCCACTCAGCCAGATCAGTCTCCACCGCCGCCGCCGCCACCCGGAGAGCCGTCCGACGACGCCGTGACTCCCCGCGATGGCGTCCAGGAACGGCCGCACAGCCCGCGAAAGGAAGGCCGGCGCGGACGCAGCCGTCTGGATGAGGAACTCGAGCGCTGGCGCGATGACGTAGAACGTCCCTACATGGAGCGGTTCGGCAGGCCGCCCTACTTCCGCTTCAACCGCCCGGAGATCCCGGCAAACACCGCCTGGCTCGGCGTTCAGCTCAGCCCCGTGCCGGCCGCCCTGGCCCATCATCTCCGCCTTGAAGACAAGGGCGTCATGATCGCCAATGTTTTCGAGGGCAGCCCCGCTGACAAGGCCGGTCTCGACCGCTACGACATCATCATCATGGCCGACGGCCGGCCCACCGCCGGCGGGCTGGAGGCCGTCCCCAAGTTCTCCGAGAGCATCCGTGACAAGCGACCGGGAGAACCTCTTGAATTAACCGTCATTCGTCGCGGCCAGGAAAAGGCCTTCCGCATCGAGCTGAGCAAAGCACCCGCTGACTGGAGCCGTGTGCGGCCCAAGTACGAGGAGGACCCCGACGTGGCCCTCGAACGACGGTTCGGCCTGCGCGGCAGGATTTTCCGCCCCGGCCCCGGCGGTGACTGGATCATCGAGGATCTCGACCGCTTCCCTCTCTTCCGTGACCGTCTGGAACGCGAGCTGCGCGACCGGGCCGAGCGCCGCCATGATGCCGAGGGGCGCCGCGACTTCGCCCCCCGCCGGGACGGCGGCCCCGGGCGCGATCTCGATCGCCGGCCGGGCAAACCTGAGCACCAGAAACGCGTCGAGGAGGCCCGCCGGGTCGATAAGGAAGGCAATGTGCTCCACGTTCAGCGCGACGAGGACGGGCGCATCACCGTCCGCCGTTACAAGACGGGCAGCGACCCGGATGAAGTGAAGGTGATCTATGAAGGCATGGACCAGCTCCGGCAGGCCGACAAGGAGGCCTATGAGCTGCTCCAGTCAGCCATTCCGGCAGAGTCGCCGCCCCGCCGCCCGAAGTCGCCCGCTCGCCCTGGTGAGGCCGGTCCGCGTCCATCCGACGGCGCTGCCGCCGCTCCGCCGCGCGACCGTGATGAAGCACGGCGCAAGGCGGAGCGTCCCGCGTTCCGCGATTCGGACAGAGATCGCCGGAGACCCGCCCCGGCCATTCCTTCCGAGCCGGCCCAAACGCGCTTTGAAGTCGCTCCAGACGGCAAGATCTCCGTTCACGTTCGCGAAGGCGACACTGAACTGACCCAAACCTTCAACTCTCGCGAAGACCTGCGAGACAAGGCCCCGGAACTGTTCCAACAGTATGAAAAGCTGGAGGCACGGATGAAGAGCGGGAGTCAAAGACCAGGGGATGGCCAGTAGGCTGTAATGCCCAATGACCAAATCTCAATGACCAAAGAAGTTCCAATGACCAAATCCCAATGACCAGGACGGAGTACGCGTATCCGCCGCGTTGGGATTTGGTCATCCGTCATTGAAAGGTCATTGGAGTTTGGTCATTGGTCATTTCCCCCCGTATTTCTCGGCTTCCTCGTCGAACTCGAAGGGCTCATGCCCGATGATCACCGGGCGGTGCTGAGCCACGCTCATGAGCAGCCCCACGCTCAGGAAACTGGATACGAGGCTGCTGCCCCCGGCGCTCAGGAACGGCAAGGTCACCCCCGTCACCGGCCCCAGCCCGATGGTCATCGCGATGTTGGCGATCGTTTGCACGCCCAGCAACGTCGCGAACCCGACCGCCACCAGACGGCCGAACGGGTCGCGGGTCATGGTGGCCACGTCCATGCCGATGACCACCATCACCATGTAGCACAGGATCACCACCAGGCAGCCGGCCAGGCCCCATTGGTGGGCCAGCGTCGCAAAGATGAAGTCGTTGTGCTTCTCCGGCAGCAGATCGTGCTCCACGAACGGCCCCCGTGCGTAGCCCTGCCCGAACAAGCCGCCGCTGCCGACCGCGGTCTTGCTGTGCACGAGTTGATAGCCCGTCTTTCGCTCCCACTCCCGCAGGTGCGACAACCAGCGGCCGGGCTCCTCCTCCGCGGGCCGCAGCGCCTGCCACAGCTCCGGATGCTGTTCAAGTTGGGAACGGATCCAGGGGCTCTGCAGAAATACGCCGGTCACCCGCAGACGCTGGTAGGTCTCGATCTTGAACCAGAACACCGGCAAGGCCAGCACGCCCGCCAGGATGATCACCCCCAGATGCCGGACTTTGGCCCCGGCCGCAAACAGCATCGCAAACAACACCGGCAGAAACAGCAGCACCGTCCCCAGGTCCGGCTGCATCAGGATGATTCCCATCGGCACCAGCGTCAGCGCAAAAGGCGCAATCAGCCCCGACAGCGTCCGGTAGTTCCGCCGGTAGCGCAGGTACCACGCCAGGGCCAGCACGTATGCGATCTTCATCAGCTCCGAGGGTTGCAGGGCCACCTGTCCAAGGCGAATCCATCGACGAGATCCCTTGATCGGCTCCACCAGCGGAATCGGAAACCAGCGGTCCAGGATGAGATATACCAGCAGCACCAGGCACAACCCGAACAGCAGGAACGAGAACCGCCCAATGCGGTGATACCCCACCAGGACGGCCGCCACCATGCCGCCGAATCCAAGCAGAATATAGGCAATCTGCCTGAGCGTCTCGGTGGCCAGCCAGTGCCCCTCGCGTATATCCCCCATGGCCTGCATGGACAACACGCTTATCGCGCACAAAGGCACAATCGGCAGCAGCAGCCCCCACCCATGCC
>JAAXZI010000088.1 GCA_012719955.1 Phycisphaerae bacterium
CCGTGGTCCGAGAGTACAGCTTGCGGCCGATAGCGGTGTGCTCAACGCCTTCCGGCATCATGGAATCGGTCACGATGGCCGGCGCCCACGTGCCGAAATTCTCGCACAAGTGCTCAACGCCTTCCGGCATCATGGAATCGGTCACCCTTCGTGGACCTTGATATCGCGGCCCTGCGCCTGGTGCTCAACGCCTTCCGGCATCATGGAATCGGTCACCAGGAATGCGTGTGGAAGCCCGATGTCGAAACGCTCAGTGCTCAACGCCTTCCGGCATCATGGAATCGGTCACAGCCCGCATGCAACTCTTTACACCAGCAGGGTTCCCAGCAGGTGTTTTCAAGCTGGCTACCCCTGACGTGTTGTTTGACCGGGCAGTTCTGGCAGACACGACCCCAGAACCTGCCCCAAACACCGCGGACAAGCAGGTTTGCGCTTCTATTCATGGATATCCACACTTGTCAAAGAGCTGTAACACGAAAGATCCTATTGGCTTCCGGGCAATTCAATTACTTCGCGTCCAAACACCCAGAGGTGCTTGAATCGCAAGTAGCTGGAATTCTACACAATCGTATGCGACGAAGGAGCATCCGGCCAGTCCACCTGCTTTGAGGTGGAATGTGTCTGTTCCAATCCATCCACGCATCGGGCGCACAGCGGAATCATCAGCACGTCGTCTTCCGGCAGGAGCATCTCGGTCAGCTCCCAACGGAGCCGTTGCATTTGCAGTGGCGTCATCCAGCACCGGAAAACCGAATACTGCATCCGGTGTCCATATCCTTGCAGGTGCCTGGCGGCGGCGCGAAGCCGCTTGGGATCCCGGACATCATAACACACCAGCCACCAATGGGCGTCCTGGGCCATGATTCACCTGAGCCGCGCCCGCGCGAACAACCCAGGCTCTCCCGTCC
Source organism: Phycisphaerae bacterium (assembly GCA_012719955.1). Classification (GTDB taxonomy): domain Bacteria; phylum Planctomycetota; class Phycisphaerae; order UBA1845; family PWPN01; genus JAAXZI01. The sequence goes on from JAAXZI010000088.1 coordinate 909, forward strand.
ACTCCTTTTCGAGGAGCCGAACCTCCAGCTCCATCGTCCGGCAGTACGAGAGCGAGTAATTGAGCACCGGATGTTTCCACTGTTCCTCCAGCCGGCCCTCGAAAAGACCGATGGCTTTGCGCCGGCCCTCCTCCGAGAGCCACACCTTCGCGCCGGTCACGGTGAAGTCCCGGTCCGGGTCCCACTGACCCCGATTCAGCGAACCGATCACCACCAGGTCCCACAACGGCACGCGAAACAGTTCCATCAGGTCCAGAACCAGCGGGTGAGCCGCGCTCCGTGGCTGATGGAAAAACCCCATGGCCGGCTCAAGCCCGACCGCCATTACCGACCGCATCACCGCCGAATACAGCAACCCGTACCCGAAACTCAGCAGCGCATTGAAGCGGTCCCGCGGCGGCCGGCGGTTCCGTCCGTCGTACCGCAATTCCGGCGGAACACTCGGCGAGAGCAGCGCATCAAGCGAACCGAAGTAGTGTACCGCGGCCTCACCCTCGTACCCGCGCAACACGTCCACATTGGCCGCGCGCTCCACGGCCGCCAGCGTCTGCCCGATCGCCCGCAGCGCCGGTTCGATGCGCGCTCGCGCCTCGGCCTGCTCGCGCGTCGCCCGCAAGAGGTAGCGATGCTGCCCCTGCACCTTCGCGTGCACCAGTGCCTTGGCCAGCCGCAGTCGTTCCATCGGGTTAGTGAGCGCCTTGTACTGCCGCAGCCGGCGTTGCACTCCGCCCGGCCCGGCGGCCATACCCGCCAGGTACACGCCCCCGGCCGTCAGCCAGTGGATGCCGATCTCCCGGTCAACGCACAGGCGCACCGCCTGCGTCGTGATCTGCGCGAAGCCGTGCAGCAGCACCGACCGAACCTCGCGCGAGGGGTGCCGCGTCTCCTTCGCTTCCGGATCGCCTGGCGGCGGGCGGACCACCAGCATGTCCCCCGACCGCCCTACCACTGCCCCAGGCTTGACTACGTGCAGCGTGGCTCGATCATCATCCGGCGGAAAGAGGCGCACCGGCTCGTGCCGCGCATCCTGGTCGTGCCGGACCTCCTCCGGCAGGCATACCGGGGCCAGCGAACAACGGGCGCAGAGTTTCTCGTTATCCGCGATGGGCGGCCGCTCCAGCGAATTCCTCAACCGGCGGGCCTCGGCGAGGGCGTCAAGCACGGCCTGCTCGGCCTCCGCATCGATCGGCACGCGAACGGTCACATTGTCCGCGTGATAGTGAACGCGTGCCTCCGGCACAGCCTGACCGGTCGCATCCGCCAGCAACATGGCATACGCGATCGCCTGAACCCGATCCGAAGGCCACACCCCAGGTACGCCGCTCCCGGACTTCCCTTTTCGTCTCCCCCGCCCCTCCTTCTCACCGTCTTTCTGCTCCTCCGTCTCTGTGTCTCCGCGTCCCCGCGTCGCCGCGTCACTTTCTTCCTTTGGACCCTCTACTCGCATACACCGCCCGCGCTTGTGTTCGTAGGGGATCAGCACCCCATCCCGCCGCCGCAGGCAGTCCAGTTTTCCCATCAACCCGAGGTGCGCGCTCTGGAGTTCCAGGCTGCACCATTCCTCCCCCTCGCCGGCCTCCAGCGACGCGTGTACCTCGCGGCCGGCATAGACGGCCGCGTCGGCCACACGGATTTCCTCGACTTCTTCGAGGTAAAACAGCCGCTTGCAGTACAGCAGCGCGTGCAGGGCCATGACCCGCACAGGCGGATCATGCGCGGCCGGAACCCCGGCGGCGGTGAGCGTGGACATGGCTTTCCCCTTTCCCGCTAATTGTTCATCAGTCGCCCTCCTTGATCAGAGCCTGAGCGAGTCCCACTCGCTCAACGAGACCACCGCTGGCGCGAGAATTGGTATCACACAACTCGCTCCGTTATTCCTTTTTCCGCGAAGCTGAACCATAAGGTTCAGTCATTCCGGTGGCCGGATCTGCGGCATACGTTCGCTCGGCGGCTCAGTCAAGAGCCCATCCACCAGGTCCCCGGTCACATACCGTGTGCCCTTCGAGCCCACGTGATCCACCCAGACCGGCAACGTCATACGACCACGCTCTGCCAGCAGGAACGTCCGGCCTTTCGCACTCGCATCCGGCGCAAACACCTTCACTTCGTCCACCAGGTGGGTGCTTTCCCCCAGCGACAATCCGCCGAAACGGGTGATCTTTTCCGGCGTTTCCAAGGCCACTCTCACCCGCTTCTCCAGGTTTATGTCATCACCGGCGACATCCTCTGACGCGTCGAGCCACATGACAAGCTCGACGCCCGTAAGAAGTTGCTGGTAATCCGGCCGGGTGTTGCCTGGCGAGCCGAGAGGCGTTTTCTTGACCCGCCACACCGTGCGGAGCACGACGCTCCGTTCCGTCGCTCGGAGCAACCCCGCGGTGACTCTGCATCCAATGTGCCGCTTCCGATCCGTCTCCCCGACCAGGGATAGCAGGAAGCCATAGCAGGTCGCCGGTGGCGGAAGATCCTCCGTCTCCAGAAACTCACGGGCCAGCCCCTTGCGGAAGCAGGCAATGGGTATGCTTACATACAATCCGGTCATGAGTCTACCCTTTAACGCCAAGCAGCTCATCAACACGTTCACACGCAGCGGCGATTGCGGCTTTGACCCCGCTCACTGGAACCTCATATTGCTTGAACTCCTTGGCGATACCGCTTTCCGTATCTCCAGCGCCCACAAGCAACTCGCCCGCTTGAATATCTCCGCTTTTGATCCGGTGCACGACAGACGGCGCAAACACGTACTTACCGCCTTCGTGAGGTTCAAAGCAATAGAGGATCCGCGGGGCAGGATCTTCAGTGATACGGATGATGATGTAATCCGGTGAGAAGTCGAACAGGAAACGTCCCTGGTTGCCGGCGACCGTCCCCAGTTCCCCCACGGCCTTGAGCGCCTTGGCGGCACGGGACTTATCGCGCAGCCGTTCGGGCGTAAGCGCCAGTCCGTACTGATATCGTGTCGCGTGGACCTCAGTACCGTATGGAACGGAGTAAATGCCTTTCTTTTGGGCGGATGGAGTCGCCCCGGGAGATGCCGCGTTGAAAGTGACGTCGCCCGTCCACGGCGTCAGTGAGACCGCGCGAGTCACTTCCAATACTGCGCGGCGCACGTTCGCAGATCCTGCTTCCCCTTCTTCGGCAGCGGCCTCCGCGCTCATGAAACCGAGCAGGTCATCGTCGATGTATCCCGGTTTCTTGCCTTCGCCCCATGTCTTAAATTCACGGTCTTTCCACTCATTATATCGTCCGTCCTCGTTCCATCGCCGATTCGTACCCTCTTTTTCCAGCGTAGCCAGAATTTGGCGCAGGCCGAACCGGATTGCTTCGGCACTGACCGTGGTGTGCGGCTGACCTTGCCAGATCAGCTTCTGAAGAGTGGTCACATTGCCCTCCGTTTCACCGCGGTTATTCGCAGCAGTCCCGAAAGGCGTTACGATGCTTGCGAAAACATGTAGACTCATCGATGCCTCCTTCTGTAACACCAGATCAACCAACATCCTTTGCGTTTTCCGGATCTGTATCCTTCTGACCCGAGTAGCTCGGCAGGGCGAGTAAGGCAAGATCACGAGCCAGTTGCCACTGCCGTTCGTTCAGCAGGGGCAGGATCAACGCCCACTTCTCACGAAGCACACTATTGCTCCTCGACCGGCTGAACAGGTCGCAAAGCGCATTACGAAACTGATCGGCGGTTTTCGCTCCGGCGAAGGCCAGCCGCCAGCGGTCGTATTCCCCCTGCCAGCGGTTCTTCATCGCGACAGGGCTCTCCTTGTTTTCATCCGCAATCTGACGGTAGCGGCTGCGCAGTGCCTCGTGCACAGCTCTTACGACAACCGCCTCTGCTTCGCTGTCCCAAGGGATCTTCTCTATCATGGCATGAAGTCCTTTCCTTTCGAAAGCGAGTTTATTTCGGATTGGATTTCCATTACTGTCAGTTGCTGTCATCAGGCGGACGAAGCCACTGTACCAGGGCTTGCCAGCCGATAGGTTGTCCGCGATCAGGGGCCTGATAACACTGTCCGTCCAGAACCACTCGGTCTTCTCTGTTACTTTTCTGTTCTTGCCACGACCGACACTTCTCTTGACGGTCCAGGCGACGACCTTAGGCGGCAGTTCGGCCAATGCAACCTCGAACTGTGAGAGTCTGAGCTCATCGCCGGGCGGAACGTACGTTGTTAAAACGCGCGATTTTTGTTGACTTGCCCAACTGGTGGGCATGAATGTTACGGCGTGGAGGCCAGGCAGATCGTGCGCATCGAGCAGGCTCTTCGACCTCAACCGCACCTGTGCCTGCATTGCCGCGTCGCTGGCACACGCGATCCTGCATTCTCTTACCGATGTGGGTGTCATGAACGGCCGAATCTTGGCAAAGAGCAATAGATCATCCACTTCGGGGATCAGCAAGACCCCGACACCGCGGTTGACAGCCATCGAGATGCAGCCGACCAAGGCGAAGTACAGTGGGATGATCCGCTCCGGTGGCTCCTCTATCCTCGTGTCGCTCGTGAAGGCGACATGCCGCACCATCGCACCAGGATTCAGCGGCCCAATAACTTCGATGTTCTTGGTTGTGAGAACACCCTTGGTGGTCAGCCCATCCGCGCCGTCCTGATGCTTGTAGCCATTGCACCGCTTAAACTCGATCGACACCGTGGCCACACCTGTTCCCTCTGGATCATGTTGGATGCGAGCAGACTCACTGGCCAGCGATCTTACTCGTCCGTGCTGCAAGAAGGTGAGCAGCAATCCAGCCTGGAGTTCGGCCCGAACTGCCTGGCTCGGCTCAAGGTGATATTGGCCCGGCAGGTGAATCAGACCGTCCTTGAGACCAAACGCCAGCTTGAAAAGTCGTTTCAGGTAGCCCTCCGCTCGCTTGGGTTCTGAGAAATCGAGAGTGATTGAATGAGCATCGATATGCCACGGGGGCTTCTTGCCGCTCCAGTGACCAGGAACCTCCCGGTCGCTCAATGCTCCGGCTTTGTACTGCTTCTCGATGTACCGCAGGGTACAAGCCAACCCTCCCAACCCGGCCCGGTGGAGCGGTGTCATTCCCGGACCAAAGAGATTAAGCCGCAACTGAGACGCAGGTTGGGGCTTCGCATTGCTACCAGACGCTTTACTTCTCACCTTGCCCATCTCGCACCTCGTTGAGGGTCGTAGTCAATAGCCCCGGCAGGCGCCACCGGCACGCCGCGAAACATGTCCCATCCTCGCCAGTTCAGCCGTGACGGAGGCAATGGCATCGGGAGAGCCACCTCCACCAGGCATGTTTGTCCGGATTCCAGGTCTGCAAGATCCTGCTTCATGACGACCGTCATCCCCGGTGCCCCTTCACGCAGTTCACGAACACAGGTCCTGGGTCCACCATCGAGCCACGCGCTTGGGACGTGAGTGGGCTCCCGGTTATCGTCAATGGCCAGCCACGCTGCTGACAGGTCGGACTGGGCAAGACGGCGGTCGCCCAACCGCGCGAGCCATTCTTGTGCCTGCTCCAGATCTTCTCGCTTGTACGGCAGATGCTCCGGCGACCCATCCTCACGCACAGGCTCTACGATGATGAAGGGCTTAGTTTCAGGCAGAGGCAGGCCGGGGCCTGGCGGCATGGCCCTGCGATTCAGCCGCCCCAGCCTCTGGATCAGGGCCGGAATCGGGGCCAGATCAGTCACCAGCAGCGCGGCCGACAGGTCCAGACTCATTTCGGCAACCTGCGTACAGATGGCCAGCGCGGCACCGGTGTTCATCGTCGGGTCAAACGCATCAATAACCCGTCTGTGCTGAATAACGCGGTCGATGTATTTGAACCGGCTATGGTAAACCAGCGGCCCGAGATCCGCCGATTCTCTCGCGGCCTGCAAGGCCCGATCCACCGTGTTGCAAACCCATAGTACCTTCTCTCCCCGCTCCACAGCGGCACGAACCTCAGTGAGCGGATTGTGCGGGTCGCGAGGGTATTGGCGGTAATAGCGAGGCAGGTCTTCCAATGGTTTGGGCCCCGGAATCTCTGCCAATTCTTCACCAATCCGACTCAAAACCCGCCGCAACTCGCGCCGACGCCCCTCCGGCAGGCTGGCCGTCATCAGCAATATCGGTACCCCGCGCATTGCATCCAAAAATCGCAGCATCGCGCCGAACAGCGCATCGTCGTATGCGTGGATTTCGTCGAAGACAAATGCGGCCTGCGCAAGTGCAGGCCACGCATAGAGGCCCTTCCGGTTGTTCTGTACGATTCCCAGTACGGTGTCCACGGTGCAGCTCACGATAGGTGTGGACCATGCCTCGAGAGAATCGATGCGAGCAGGTGCATCGGTGCCATCTTCGTCTGCTGCGACACAGAGCATGTCTAGATCAATATCTCGTCGCCCATGAAACAGGCGTGCGCCAGCTTTGGCTTTTCGTTCCAGACCTTTCTCTCGGGCAACCTCGCTCACGTCGCACAGGTAATCGCGAAAACCTTCGGTAGCCGTTCCCGTGGTCGGGTAACAGATGTACAGCCGTCGCCGGGTACCATCCTTACAAAGCGCGTGTCGCTCTGCCCAATAGTAAGCAGCCAACGTTTTGCCCGTCCCGCAGCCGGCACGAACCAGAGTCACCCGCATCGCCTTCTCCGCGACTTCCCGCTGGAATGGACGAAGCCTGGCGGGCACTTTCTCGCCTGGGCACTTCAACCGATCTGCCACGATGTTCCGGAGATCGCTCGCGGAAGGAACACGTTTGAATGACCCAGGGATCCAGCCAGCCCGATCCTCCTCTCCTAACACGTTCCGAGGCAGGCTCGACCCAGCAACATCGACCGAGATCAGACAGTTCTTTACGGCCGCGACAAAACGCCGGTGTTCATCGTCGAGCGAATCGAAAAGGCATGCACCTTCAACATCCAGCTTGCAGAGCGTGTTGAATGCCCTGTCTCTCCCCACGAGAGGTATCGAGTAGGCCTCGAATTCGGGCAAGGCTTCCAGCCCGAACTCATCCCTGATCCAAGTCAGACATGCGCGGAAGTCTGGCGTATCGGATAGAACCTTGAGCTCCGAGCCCGCCCCATTGGGCGCGGGTCCCTTGGGTGGAGATTCACGACCATGTTTCGGGTGATGTCCTGTGATGCTCCACTGCAGAATACTCCAGTCCACCTCCGGCACAGCAAGCGCCGGCGCGATCCACTGATGCAATCGACCGTGCAGGATGAGCTGCGTAACCCATTCGTGACGCAGGCCCTGTGGAACCTGGCGTAAGTTCCGCACCATCTCCTGGAAGTGATCGTTTGCCTTGCCTAAATCGTGCAGCGCCGCGGCCAGCAAGACAATCCGTCGGAACCGTTCGCCCCATACGGGTGGTGAAAGGCCTAAGCCGGAGAGTTGATAACTGCCGGTTTGCTCGACAATCTGAACGGCGGCCCTATACACGTCCTTCAGGTGCGATGGCAGGTAGATGGAGTCCGGTGGGCTACCCCACTCTTTTCTCCAGCTCTTGGCCAGCAAACGATGGAACTTCAACTTCGTTCCTCCCCGTTCCTCGCCGGCAGAAACAGTCCACACCCCATATGCCTGCGCCCGCCAACCCCCTCTTCCTGCACCTTCACCGACTCTTCCGCTGTCAGTCCGGACAACATCACCGCATATCCGACCACCTTCTTGTCCTTGATCCGCAACACCCGCCGGGTGGGCTCGCCGGCGTGTGGGCCGCTACGCCGCAGGGGGATGGCCGCCTCGACCTCCCGCGACAGCCCCAGCCCGGCCGGCGGAGGGTCGTAAAGCTTCTTTCGTAGCGACTCCAGAAACGCCTCCGGCGTCACCAGGCCGGGCGAGTCTCGGTCACCCGTGCGGGGTTCCGCCAGCTTGATAACCACCACCCGCGATATAAGCGTGGCCGCCGGCACAATCGGGCAGGTCACGGGTACGCCGATTCGGAATCGGTGACCGTCAACGTCCAATTGCCTCCCGGCCAGTCCCAGCAGCTTGGGGATATAGTCCGTATGTGTCCGAATCATCAGGCGGGAGTGATCGTCGAGCCGCAGCAACCCGTCACCGACCGGTAGTCCACGAACGGCAAAGATCCCGATTCCATTGGATTCGTGAAGCTCCGGCCCCAGCACCCGACTGACAGCCGCGTACAGGGCATAACCGTGGTCCAAGGGAAGTGATTGTCCCACTACTCGAAATGACAAATCGACAAAGCTCATGCTCAACTCCTGGTCGGCGGGCCAGATACTTCAAAGCGAACCGTCTTCGCCAACAGGCGATTCACATCTCGCCTTTACCTGCTCCCATCTCCTGTACAGCAGCCGTCTCGCATTCGTCTGACTGATCGCCCTTCCCCGCCGGGCGGCCAGCCGCATGTCGCGCAGCGTCCGCAGCACGCACCATCGCCACGCCCGCTCGGGCGACAGGCCCTGCGGCACCAAGGTCGCTTCGACCGGCCAATCCGCCTCCATGCCGCCACTCCTGCCCCTTCGCCAGTGGCCCTCACTCCGGTTTTCCGGAATCCCCACCGGCCACCTTACCACCCCGCGGTGACACCCCTATGTCAGTGCCGCGAGGAAAACTCTTGCGCGTGAGCGGTGCTGTGGGTGACGACAATCCGTCGCGACCGCCCCGCACGCAGCGGTTGCCGGCCACGGGCCATCTGCGCGGCCCCCCGAGCCGGGCCGTATCGGTCAGCGGTCTGCCTTGCTAACCGGTGTACGCGTTCGGCCAGCTCCCGCGGCCGACGGACCACGCAATGCGGCCCCATGCTCAGCACCCACCAAACGATCTCGTCCAGTCCGGCCACCTCGCACCGAAACACTATCGACCCGTCCTCGCGCTCCTCGATCTCCTGCGTATCGTGCCAGTGCGTGTCGGCCACCGTCTCCGCGAATTCAGCGTCGAACTCCAACTCCACCCGGTAAACGCGATCGCCCCGGATCATCCGCCACGCCTTGCCCAGGTAGCTATCCAGCGAGAAATCGTCCGGAATCGCGTAGGGCACGTTTGTCTGCTCAAGACGCGTAAACCGATTGAGCTTCAAACATCGCAGTTCCCCCCGGCCACTGTGATGCCCGATGACGTACCACGCCCGCTTGCTGAAGAACAGGCAATACGGCTTGAAGGTGAAGATCTCCTCCCCCGCCGCCGGCAATTTCCCGTCGGCGTCCCGGCCGGCGTGTCCGTCGCCCACATGCTGCCCGCCGCCGTGCCGGCCGTGAGCTGCCTCGTAGCTGCACCGCAGCGCCCGCCGTCTGGCAATTGCCACCCGTATCGTCTGGTAAACGTCCCTGGCAGCATCCGGCGGCATCGATCGTGCCAGCCGGATCTCCATGTGCGGACTAACCGTCTCCAGCAACTCCCGTATCGCCCCCGGCAACCGCCCGCGCAGCTTGGCCGCCGCACGCAGCGCCGGGGCCATGAACGGGATCTGGTCATCCTCTCCGAGCCGTTCGGCCAGGCACAGCACCGCCAGCGACTCCTCCAACGTCAGCTCCACCGGGGGCATGAAAAAGTCTCCGCGGATGCGGTACCCGCCGGTCTCCTCGTCAAAATGACACGGCACCCCGGCTGCCGCGAGCATCTCAAGGTCACGATATGCGGTGCGCACCGTCATTCCGCAGGCCTCGGCCAGCCTGCGGGCGTTGAGGCCGCGTTGGGATTGAATCAGCGTAATAACCCGCAGCAGACGATGAATTCGAGAGTACTTCATCCTCGTCCCCAGATGCGTCGGATGAACTGTGAACATGCAGCAAGGGTGCCCACGCAGTTGCAGACTCCGCCAGGCACGCCTTTACCGTGAAGGCATAATAAAAGCAATGAAGCACTGAAGCAACAGCAAGAACCGATGGCTCTGATAGAGCGGAGCTTCCACCGTGACATGTTTTTCCGGCTGGGCAAGTGATCCCGCTGCGCGAGACCAGCGATCACCTAACTTGCGGAAGCGCTATTAGCAGCCCACTGGGCACACCACTTGATGCTGGGTAGTGAAACCGCCGTGCCAATGGATCGTAACATCTGCATGCTCGCTGGGCTGTTTGACGTGCACGACAACATGGTCCACCAGACAGCGCAAGACGGCCATGTGATCCTGGGGAGTCGTCTCCGCCGCATGCCAGAGGGCAGAGATGTTCTGCGTCACCCCGCGGATGCGATCGACGTCAACATCACTTAGAGCCTATCCCAGTAGGTCCAGTGTTTTATAGGTAATCCAGGCACAGACCAGATGCAGCAGGCCAACTTGCAGCGGAAGCAGCAGATGGCCGAAGCCGCCCGAACAGGGGCAACGCTTGGTGGTGCCTTCGGTATGCAGCGCCAGGCACAGAAGTTCCAGGCCAGCGAGGCCCAGAAGGACCGCGAGTTCCGCGCCGAGGAGGCCAGGAAGGAGCGCTCACACGATACCCAGCAGCGCGAAGCCGACCGACAGGCGGCGATGACGCAACTGGAGAAGCGGCTCGCCCACGAGCGTGAACAGGACAAGTGGCGAGAACAGGTGGCGAGGGAAACCGAGCAGCGCCAGCGTGAGTGGTTCGCCGCCCAGGATGCAATTCAGCAACTCATGGAGCGGAATCCTCGTGAGGGTTCCATGCTGTACGCCCTAACTGCGCAGTCCTTGGCCCGCGCGAACGGCTTGGATCAGATGGCTTTGAACCTTGCCTTCTTTGGCTGGCAGGAGAACCTACGGCGACAGCACCCGTACTATGCGTTCCTCCAGCAAGGCCAGGCCCGGCTTCGGGACTTGGAGGGTCAGGCCACGACCCAGCCTGCGGGGACCACAACCCAGCCGGCTGTACCCCAAGCCACCACGCAACCAGCCACGCAACCAGCCACTCAGCCGGCGGGCCAGTGGGGAACCCAGGCCGGCGGTGTTGCGCAGGCGTTTGCATCGCAGCCCTCAGTGGTATTGCCTGGCCTGAGCGTGGAGGGTCGGAAGCTGCTAGGCGAATACCAGAGGATGGCGGCACAGGCGGAGGAGCAGCGGTTCGACTTCACCGGCCGGGTTCCTATCAACCAGGATCTGCTCAGTCGAGTAGATCTGGCCCAGGGGCCGAGGGGCTGGGTCAATGCGGTGGCAAACGTTGATCCGGTTCTGGCCGACGCCGCCAACAAGTTCTTCGACCAGTTCGGGAAGGCTCCGCCGATGGACCCACGAAGGGTCGAGAATCCGTTGCCGCCGCCGGTGGCGAATGGTGTGGCTGACTGGCTCATGCAGGCTAAGAGCCTATCCCAGTAGGTCCAGTGTTTTATAGGTAATCCAGGCACAGACCAGATGCAGCAGGCCAACATAGTTTTCGAGTTTCTTCTCCCAGCGAATCAGGATGCGCCGGAAGCGGTTCATCCAGCTGTGGGTCCGCTCGACCACCCAGCGTCGGGCCTTGAAGCCGGTCTTCCGCTTGATGGCCTGAGCCTCTTCCCCTCGGGCGCGAATGTGGGCCGTGTAGGCA
>JAAXZI010000089.1 GCA_012719955.1 Phycisphaerae bacterium
CACTACGGATTGGAGAACAACCGCGCGCAACTGCTGGCGGCGATGTTCTGTTACCAATTGCTGCTGCGCTACAACCGCTTCTGTGGCCACCGCGACGGTCAGGTCAACTGGATCCTGGATGCATTATGAGACAGGCTGCATTTTCGAGTGGCATGTGTTCCCCACCTGTTTCGTGGAAGGCCAGGGGCTCACCCCCTTCAAGCTGATCAGCGAATACGTAATCTGCGGCATCCTTCTGGCGGCCATGGGCAGTCTGTGGTGGCAGGGACACAAGCTGAACTCGGCGGTCAGCAAGCTTTTAATAGCGGCCATGGCGGTTACGATCCTCCAGGAGCTGTCCCTGACCCTGTACAGCGATCCTTTCGGGCGCTGGAACTACGTGGGCCACTGCCTCAAGCTCGTGGGCTTCTACCTGGTGTATAAAGCCATCGTGGAAACGGGGCTGGCCCGGCCCTACGACCTGCTGTTCCTGGATCTGAAGCACAGCGAGGAGAGTTTACGCGCCGCCAAGGCCAGTGCTGAGCGCGCCAGGGAGGTCGCCGAGGAGGCCAGCCGGGCGAAGGATTGCTTCCTCGCGGTGCTCTCCCATGAGCTGCGAACGCCCCTGACCCCTGTCTTGACCACCGCCTCTCTGCTGGAGAACAACCCCGCCCTGCCGGCCGACTTTCGCGAAGATATCTCGATGATCCGTCGCAACGCGGAGCTGGAGGCACATCTGATCGACGACCTGCTGGACATCAACCGAATCGCGCAGGGCAAAATCGAGCTCGACAAGCGACCCCTCGAACTGGGCGATGTCATCCGGCAGGCGGTGGAGGTCTGCAAACCGGAGACCGCGGCCCGGGCGCTCAGTTTTGACTTTGACTTGGGCCCGGCGTCCCGCTGCTGGATCGAAGCGGATGCCGCCCGCCTCCAGCAGGTGTTCTGGAACCTGCTCAAGAACGCAATCAAGTTCACCCCGCCGGGCGGACATGTAGGGATACGCTGTCGCCTGGAGAATGGGGAGGCGTCGCCGGCGGCCGGCGAACAGGGCACGAACGAGGAGCGGTCATCGTCCCTGAAGTCCGAACCTGAAACCCTGAATTCCATGGTCGTCGTGGAGGTCCACGACACCGGCCTGGGCATTCCGCCGGAGTCACTCGGCCGGATCTTCAGGGCCTTCGAGCAGGCCGACCATTGGGTCACCCGTCGATTCGGCGGTCTGGGACTGGGGCTGACCATCACCCGGGCGATCGTGCAGATGCACGGGGGCACCATCGAAGCCCACAGCGAGGGCATGGGCACGGGAGCCACCTTCCGGGTACGGCTGCCGGTGCTGCGTATCGAGTCGAACGTACCGCCTGCCGAATCCGAAAGCCCGGGCGCTGCGACGAAACCAGACGCCCCACAAAGTACTCAGCAGGCCGCACGCCCGCGTCCGCTTCGCATTCTGCTGGTCGAGGACCACGCGGACACCGTTCGCGTCATGCACAAACTGCTGAAGGCCTGTGGGCATCAGGTACAGTCCGCCGGCGGAGTGACCGCAGGGCTGGAGCTGGCGATCCGCGAGCCATTCGATCTGTTGATCAGTGATCTGGGGCTGCCGGATGGCAGCGGGCTGGAATTGATCCAGGCCCTTCGTGCCCGCGGCCGGAAGCTGCCGGCCATCGCCTTGAGCGGCTATGGCCAGGAAGAGGACCTGTCCCGCAGTAAAGCGGCCGGCTTCGACGAGCACCTCGTCAAGCCCGTGGACTTCATGGAATTCCGCGAGGTGGTGGCACGCTACGCATCAAGAACCGCGGACAAGGAATGATGCGGCTTCAGTTGAGGTGGGGTTCCAAACGCACAAGATTCATTGGGAATCCGCATGAAATGGGGCGCGCTTGTCGGCGCGGGTCACCGGGCACTCCTCTTTCGGAGCGGTGGAACTAACCCGTTACGGCAGTGATCGTCCGGTAGAACTGCTCAAAATCCACCGGTTTGGTCAGGTGGGCATTGAACCCCGCCTCCCGGCTGCGGCGGACATCTTCCTCCTGGCCGTATCCGCTCAAGGCGATGGCCGGCAGCGTCTGACCGCGCGAACGAAGCTCGCGAATCAGGTCGAGGCCGCTGCGGTCCGGCAGGCCCAGATCGCTGACCAGCAGATCAAACCCGCTCAGATCGATCAGGGCCAGGGCACTGGCCACGTCCCCGGCGGCCTTGACTTCATGACCCCTGCGAACCAGCAGGCGAGTCATAATCCTGGCGGTGTCGCCGTGATCTTCCACCAGCAGGATGCGAAGTCGGCGGGAAGGCTCCGCGCCGCGGGACCGCAGTCCCGTGCGCCGTCCGCTCTCCGCCTGGGGCTCGTCCGCCCCAGGCTTGGAACCTGCCGGGTCAGTAGCAGGCGTCGATGCCAGGGGCAGCCACACTCGGAAGGTGGCACCCTTGCCCTTGCCCTCGCTGTGGGCTTCGAGGCGGCCTCCGTGCATCTCCACCAGGGCCTTGCTGATAGCCAAGCCCAGGCCCAGCCCGCCGAACTGGCGGGTGATGGAACGCTCGGCCTGCTCGAAGGCGTTGAAGATCTTTTTCAAGGCCTGCGGTTCGATACCCTCGCCGTTGTCCGCCACCTCGACGACGACCGCGTCCGGGCCATCCGGCCGGCAACGCACGCGGATGTATCCCCCCGGCGGAGTAAACTTGATCGCATTCTTGAGCAGATTCCAGAACACCTGCTGGAGGCGGGCCGCATCGGCCATGACGAAGAAAGACGAGCCGGCCTCCATGTCGACGCCGAAATGCTGGCTCCTGGCCTCGATATCCGGCTGGCAGACCTCGATGGCCTGCATGATCAGCTCACACAAGGGAATAATCTGCTTGTCCAGCTCGACCTTGCCGCGGGCGATGCGGGTGATATCCAACAGGTCGTCGATCAGTCGCGCCTCCAGCTCCGTGTTCCGCCGGATCACCTCCAGGTTTTGGCGGGTGTCCTGATCGAAGCATCCCTCGGACTGGAGCATGGAGACCGTAGCCAGAACGGGAGTCAACGGCGTGCGCAACTCGTGGGACAGCACAGCCAGGAAATGGTCCTTGGCACGGCTGGCCTCCTCGGCCTGGGCCTTGGCGTGTTCAGCAGAGCGGATGGCAGCGGCCAGTGCCTCTTCAGTCTGTTTGCGTCTGGTGATGTCCTGGACGGTCCCGAACCCGCCCACCGGTTCGCCATGTTCATCCAACTCCAGCTCGGCCTTCTGGTGGATCCACTTCACCGCACCCGCCGCGATGATGCGATGCTCGAGATCGTAAGGCTCGCCGCGCAGAGTCGCCTGCCATTTCTCTTCCACCATCGCCCGGTCCTCCGGGTGGACCGCGGCGAAGAATGTTTCCGCGCTCAGGGCCGTGCCCCGGGGAATTCCGAAAATGCGATGAGTCTCGTCAGACCAGAGCAGCCGGTTGTGCCGCACATCCAGCCGCCAGCTTCCGATATGGGCGACCGCCTGGGCGCGGTTCAGGTCCGCCCGGTTGGCCCGAAGCTCCTCCTCGGCCGCCTTGCGCTGGCTGATGTCCTGCTTGATGGCGATGAAGTGACTGATCCTGCCCTGCTCGTCTTGAACAGGTGTGATGGTCATTTCCTCGTCGTACAAGGTGCCGTCCTTGCGTCGATTGATTAGTTCGCCGCGCCAGACCTTGCCCTGCTGGATTGTCTCCCACATACCGCGATAGAAGGCGTCTTCATGCTTATCGGATTTGAGGATGCGCGGGTTCTGCCCCAGGATCTCCTCACGGGCGTAGCCGGTCATCACCTCGACGGCCCAGTTGGCCCAGATGACTGTACCCTTCGCGTCGGTGATGAAGATACCGTTGGCCGCCGTATCCAGGGCCGCGGTGTGAACACGCAGCTTTCTGGCATAATCCTGGGCGCTGATCTGGGCCGCGCGCTGCATTCCGGCCATCAGACTGATGATGCCCCCACCCACCACGAACACAATCAGCCGCTCCACGGCGACCGGATCGCCCCAATCGACCCAACCGGGCGTGGTATCGAACATCAGATCGCCACAGATCCCCAGGGCCACCGTCGTCACCAGGCCCGGCCCCGTTCCTCCAAAAACCGCGGCGATCACCACGGCCGGGTAAAACGCCAGATACGGACTGGCACCCAACACCTCCGCGGCGCCCTTTCCCAGCAACAGCGCCACAACCGTGCAAGCCAACGCCAACAAGTATCCCCCCCACTGACGACTCGTGACCACATCACGCATAACTACCTATGCCCACGCCATCTTGGCCCGCTGACTGATCAAGGAAGATGCGCCGCGCCGCAAGAGTTCCTGCATGAAATCTTCTTGCCATCAAGGTTAATAACAGTTTAGGTCGTACCGGTGTCTTGAGTGACGGGAACGCACCTCAAAAAAAGAAAAATTCACAATGTAACGACTCACACGAACAACAGACCAACCAGAAGCAACGAAGAGCATCCACCGCAGAGTTCACTTCTCCGTAAAACCATCCCCCGGCTGAAACGAAAGCCATCGTCGTTGCCAGTACCCAGTTTCTCGACCAATCAGCCCGGCAGAATTTCCATGGAAGAGCTGGCCACCGCCGCAAGAGGAGCGGGCATTTTGCCGACGCAGGAGGGCGGGCATCCTGCCCGCCTTTCTGAACCCAAAAGGGGGACGGGTATCTTGCCCGCCTTCGTCAATCCGAACGGGGGCAGGCACTTTTTCGGGAACCCCCCCCCTCCTTCGGCCAGATACCCAGCTCAGCCGCAAGTGGCGGTACTCAAGCCCAAGGACATGTCTCAAATCGCACACGGGATATAACACAACAGTTAAAGTTCGATTTAACGCGGCTGAGCAAGCCCCTTAGAGGCAAAAGACGGCTTTCCGCCACCCATCTCACAGTCGCAAGCACCTCAAGGCACAGCACTTATCAGGAAAAATGCGAATGGGAGAAGCGTCGATGCGTCTGAGCCCGGGCAGATCACGAGACCCAAAGCTCTTCAGGAACCAACCAGGCGGCGGCCCTCGGCGCGACAGTTATTTTCAGGCCGACTGCCTTCGCCTGAGTGAAGGTGATTGTCCGCCTTACTGCTGAGGTAAAACACGGGCAGAGGGCAGAATTACATTGCGTTTAGGCCGTCATTGAGAGTACACTATGTGCCAATACGTCAGTGCTGCCGCGACTGACTTCGGTCTCCCTATCCTGTGATTGAGCGGTCACATCAGCTCTCGCGGTAGCCAGGAGGGAGCACGATGCCGTCACGGAAGGAACAGACGCACGCCAAATCGCCAGGCAAGCCAGCCTCTCCCCCGTATCCCCCCGTGGGAGGTTCCGGCGAGTTCATGGGCCATTGGCAGACGGAGATGGCGGAACTGCGCCAGCGGGTGGCCGATACGGATCAGGCACTTCGTCAGGCTCTGGCTGAGTTGCAGGACACGCGTCAGCAACTGCGTGACGCCCGGACCGACCAGGCCAAAACCGAGGCCGCCCTGCATGAAATCGAACAGCGCTTCCGCCTGTTGGGGGAATCCATTCCCTTCGGCATCTGGATCAGCGATCCCCAGGGGGCCCTGGAATACGCCAGCCCCTCTTTCCTGGAAATGACCCAGATGACCATGGAAGAGGCCCGCGGCCTCGGCTGGACCCGATCGCTGGCGCCTGAGCTGGCCTCCTTGTTCCTGGAACAATGGCGGTATCACACCCAGACCGGCCAGGAATGGGAAACTGAGCACTGCATCCGCGGCGAGAACGGAGAGCGGCGCACCGTCCTCATCCGCGGCCGGCCGGTGCGGGACGCGCACGGCCGGATTACCTCGTGGGTCGGCGTCCACCTGGACATCACCGCGCGCAAGAAAATCGAGACGAGCCTGGCCGAGCACGTCCGCAAGCTGAGCCGGATCAATGCCGAGCTGGAACAGTTCGCTTCGGTAGTGTCTCACGACCTGCGTTCCCCGCTGACCTCGATCAGCGGCTGCGCTCAGTTGCTCAAAGAACTCCTTCCCAATCAGTCTGACCCCGAGGTCACGGAACTTCTCGACAATATCCAGAACAGTGTCCGGCACATGGGCCGGCTCATTAAGGGGCTGCTGACCTACGCCCAGCTCGGCAGGGACGGTTTGAAGATCAGCCAATGCTCGACGCAGCGCGTGCTCACCAACGTGCTGTCAAGTTTGCGGGCGGTGGTGACCGAGACGGGGGCTCAAATCACCCATGACCCGCTCCCGGTGGTACAGGCCGATGAGGCCCTGCTGGGGCAGGTATTCCAGAATCTTCTTGAAAACGCGATCAAGTACCGGGGCCAGTCTCCCCCGGTCGTGCATATCAGTGCCCGGAGCACCGACAGCCATTGGCTCTTCTCGGTGAAGGACAACGGCATCGGCATCGAGGCGCGCCACTTCGACAAGATCTTCCAGATCTTCCAGCGGCTCCACGACGACGAGCACCGCTACCCCGGCTTGGGCGTGGGGCTGGCCACCTGCAAAAAAATCGTGGAGGAGCATGGCGGCCAGATCTGGCTGGAGTCCACCCCCGGGGTCGGCTCAATCTTCCACTTCAGCCTGCCGCAGCCGCAGGCTGTGTGATCCCGTGCGCAACGGCAAGACAGCCGGGTGCACGAATTGCAGCGGCAGCGGGCCCGGACGGTGGGCCCGCTGATCCGGCCTTCTTGTCAGGTTATCAGGTCGCGCCTCTCACCCGGTCACGGCGCCCAGCCCTCTTTCCAGATCCGCGATGATGTCTTTCGGATCCTCCAGGCCAACCGACAAGCGGATCAACTCGTCGATGATTCCGAGTTCATAGCGCCGCTCGCGCGTTTCCTTGTAATAGCTCATGGTGGCCGGATGGGTGATGAGCGTCTCCGGCCCGCCCAGGCTGGGCGCCAGCAGACACAGCTTGAGGCGGTCCATGAACTGGAGGGCATCCTCCAGCCCGCCGTCGATCTCGAAGGTAACTACCGCGCCAAACCCGCGCATCTGTTTCCGGGCGACGTCGTGATGGGGATGACTGGACAGGCCGGGGTAGTACACCCGCCGCACTTTCGGGTGGTTGCTCAAAAATTCGGCGACGCACTGAGCCGTGCGGTTCAGCCGTTCCATGCGCAGGCCAAAGGTCTTGAGGCCGCGAATGAGCAGATAGCAGCTCATCGGATCGACAATGCCGCCGGTCACGCGGCGCCATTGATAGATCGGCTCGGTCACCTCGGTTGTACCCAGCACCGCCCCGCCAAGGACATCGTTATGCCCTGCCAGGTACTTGGTGGCGCTGTGAATCACCAGGTCGGCGCCCTGCTCCAGCGGCCGCTGGTTGTAGGGCGTCGCAAAGGTGGCGTCGATAACGCTGAGCACGCCGTGCTTCCGGGCGATGCGCGCGACTTCGGCCACGTCGGCAATATTGAGATAGGGGTTGGTGGGCGATTCGGAGATGATCATCACCGTGTTGTCGCGAATGGCGTCTTCCAGGGCCGCGTAGTTGCCCATCGGCACCACCGTTGAGGAAATCCCGAACCGCGGCACAACCTTGGTCACAAAGCTGAGCGTCTGCTTGTAGGCATCGTCGGTGATGACCAGATGCTTGTTCTGCTCGCACAGGGAGAGGATGGTCGCCGTGACGGCGCTCATGCCGCTGTCGAACAACACGCAGCGTTCGGCCCCCTCCAGGGCGGCCAGCTTCTCCTCCGCCGCCTCACGGGTGGGATTGCCATATCGGCCATATTCGTAGTGCGCGGCCTGGCTCTGCCCGTAGGCCAGCACCTCGTTCATATCCTTGAATACGAATGTGCTCGAAAAAGCGATGGGGGTGGTGACACTGCCCAGCCACGTCTTTTCGCCGCAATGGACGGCATCGGTGTCTAAGTGGCCGGTGATACGTTCCTTGGACTCAAGCATGCGAATCTCCTGTTGCACACGGGGAGCGTCCGATCCACAGGCGCTTCCCCGCAGGAGGCACATCATACCCAATCCTGCCGAAACGTCCCCCCGTTTGCCCCTTGAAGCCCTTTCGCGTATTATTTACTGTCTTGCCGCAGGCCGCCGTGAGAGTCGCACTTTGAAGATGGATCTATTTTCACAACAGCGACAGGCAGCATTCGACCGCGTTCAACCGCTGGCCGTCCGCATGCGACCACGAACCCTTGACGAGTTCGTCGGCCAGCAGCATTTCGCCGGTCCCGGCAAATTGCTCCGGCGACTCCTGGCCGCCGACCGGCTGTCCAGCGCGATCTTTTACGGCCCCCCCGGCACCGGCAAGACCACCCTGGCCCACATCATCGCCGGACACACCCGGGCCGCCTTTGAGGAGCTCAATGCAGCCGGCGCGGGCGTCAAGGAGGTCCGCGACATCCTGGCCCGGGCCCGCGATCGACTTTCCAACGGCGGGCAGCGAACCGTGCTCTTCCTCGATGAAATCCACCGGTTCAACCGCGCCCAGCAGGATGTGCTCCTCAGTGACGTCGAAAACGGCCTGGTTATCCTGATTGGCGCAACTACGGAGAACCCCTTTTTCAGCGTTAATTCACCCCTCATCTCCCGGAGCCAGATCTTTCAGTTCGAGCCACTGACCGTCGAGGACATCGAAGCGATTCTCCGGCGGGCAGCCACCGACCCGAAACGGGGTCTGGGCCGGTACCGGATCGAACTGACCGACGAGGCGGTCCGGCACCTGGCCGTCACCTGTGACGGCGACGCCCGGCGCGCCCTCCTCGCCCTGGAAGTGGCCGTGCTGTCCCAACTCGCCGGAACCGAGGGCCAGCCTCCGGCCCCGCCTTCTGAGCCCGAAGCGCAAGCGAGGGCCATCCGCGTGGACCTCGCCGTCGCCGAGGAGTCGATTCAGCGCAAGGCTATCGTGTATGATGGTACCGGCGACGAGCATTACGACGCGGCCAGCGCATTCATCAAGAGCATGCGCGGCAGCGATCCGGACGCCGCCGTCTATTGGCTGGCCCGCATGCTGGAGGCGGGCGAAGATCCCCGTTTCATCGCCCGTCGGGTGACGATTTGTGCGGCCGAAGATGTCGGCAATGCCGACCCGATGGCCCTGGTAGTGGCCAATGCCGCGGCCCAGGTGACCATGCTGGTGGGCATGCCGGAGTGCCAGCTTCCGCTCAGCCAGGCGGTGACGTATGTGGCCACGGCGCCGAAGTCTAACGCCGCGGCCCAGGCCATCTGGGCGGCCAGCGAGGACGTGCGTGAGGGTCGAACCATACCGGTCCCCAGGCATTTGAAAGACAAGAGTTACGCGGGGGCGGCTCGCCTGGGCCACGGCGAAGGTTACAAATATGCCCACAACTACGAAGGCGGTTTTGTGCAGCAGGACTATCTAGGCGTCGATAAAACTTATTACCAGCCGACTGATCGTGGGCACGAAGGCCGGATCAAGCAGTACCTGGAGGCGATACGTGGCAAGCAACGGGCCGATTCAGATATCGACACCACCGGGGGTCAGGGGGAGGATCGCCATGCCGCCTCTCACTAAGAAAGAGCTTCGTCAGCGACTCCGGAGCGCCGTCGAGGCCGTCTTGCCCACGGATTTGCACGCCCGTTCCATCCGGGCCTGTAACCTCCTCATCCAGACCCCGGAGTACCAGCGGGCCGAGATCATCATGGTTTTCCTCTCGTTGCCCAACGAGGTGGATACGACCCCGCTGGTCTTGCACGCCTGGCGCGACCGCAAGCGGGTGCTGGCCCCCAAAGTAAGCTGGGAACAGCGCCGGATGCTTCCCATCGAGATCCGCTCGCTCTCCGATGACGATGTGGCCCACTCCGCCATGGGCATCCGTGAGCCCGCCCAGGGCATGCCCATCCCGGTTGCCATTATTGATATGGTGATCGTGCCCGGCCTGGGCTTCGATCTGCACGGCAACCGCATCGGCCGGGGCCGGGGCTTCTACGACCGTTTCCTGGCCCATCCCGACTGGCATGGCATCGCCTGCGGCCTGGCCCTCGAGGAGCAGGTCGTCCCCGAAGTCCCTGTCACCGAGCACGATATGCAGGTGGACATGCTGGTCACCGATGAGGCCGTCCGCCGCTTCGGCGATTGATACGAATCCCAGACGAATCTTGTGCGTTGGGTGCCCCACCTCTTCGGGCCGGGTGCCCTGCCTCTTCGCATTGAGCACCCCGCCTCTTCGGGCGAAGATTCAAACGATCAGCAGCGAGGCGACCAGCAACCACGCAGGAGCCTGCACTGAAGTTTGCAGCCGAAACCGCAATACACGCCTCCCCTTCCAGGACAACCCTGAAAAGGCCCTTGCTAGAGCAACCCAATCACCCCATCTTGCCCATCTTTACATAACTTTGCATTCCGGCTCAACTGCGGTATTCTTACCTGGGTACTGAAACCTCGTCCTGTGATCCCTGCGGCCGTTTCGATGGGGATCTGTTCCGGCTGGGCTGACGAAGGAGAATGCATGTGACTCGATGGCGAGAACGTCAGCGGAGGAGGCGAAGGAGGCTTTTCGTACTGGCTGTCCTGGCCACGGCAGGCGCATCCACTCTCTGGTTTCGTTCCCAGATGACCTGGTTCCCCTGGGCTTCGGCTGGCCGGGGCACCGGAGCGGAGAGCTCCCTGGCGCTTACCAGCCTGCGTCAGGCCTCTGAAGGGCCCACGTTGGCCCCTGTGGTCACCCCTTCAGCAGCCACCCCCTCGGCAGCCACTCAGCCGGCAGTCACCCCCCCGGCGCCTGAGCCAACCGTGGAAGCACCGCCGGCGCCGCGCGCACAGGTCCCCACGACTTTGCCATCCTTCAGGCGGCCGACGAAGCCTGATCCGGCCAAGGCCGAAGCCAATCTCAAGGCTGGCATGGAGGCCCTGCAGAAAGGCGATCTGCTGACCGCCCGGCAACTGCTGAGCCGTGCGTATGAGGCCGGCCCGGCCCCCGCTGACGTTCAGCAGGTTCGCAAGAAACTGACCGAACTGGCCGGTCAGACGATCTTTTCCAAGCGGCAGATTCCGCACGATCCGCTCACCGCGTTCGTTACCGTTCAGTCGGGCGACACCCTCGGGAAAATTGCCAGCCGCCATTTCGTGTCCGAGGATCTGCTACTGGCGATCAATCACATTTCCAATCGCAACGTGATCCGCCTGGGGCAGCGACTCAAAGTAGTTCGCGGCCCCTGGCATGCCATAGTCAGCAAGTCGCGGCATATCATGGACGTCTACCTGCAGGACAAGTTCGTCTGCAGCTTCCCGGTGGCCCTGGGAATGGACGGCAGCACGCCCACCGGCCTCTGGAAGGTGGTCAACCAGCAATCCGACCCCGCCTGGACCGATCCGCGCACCGGGCAGCGCTGGCATTCACTGGATCCCAACAACCCCATCGGCGAACACTGGATCGGCCTGCAGGGCGTTGATGGCGATGCCGTAGGCCAGGTCGGCTACGGCATCCACGGGACCATCGAACCCGAGACCATCGGCAAGGACGTGTCCATGGGTTGCATCCGCATGCTCCCCGACGACGTCGCCCTCGTCTACAAGCTGCTCCTGCCGGGCCACTCATACGTGCTCGTCACCGAGTAAAATGTTGGGCGGCGTGGTGTGCGACGCCGCTTCTCAACCGGGTATCCCAGGTTCTCCAAGCGAGAGCTCGCGATTTCGGAAACCGCGGGCGGAGCCGGCCGGGGCCGGCGGGAATGATTCACCCCTGCACCATTGGAGCCGTCTATCGTGACCGACAAGCCAGTTTCCTCGCCAACCGCCTCGGACGCCGACACCACCGTGGAGACCCTCCGCCGCGAGATCGCGGCCTTCGTCCATGAGCGCGATTGGGAGCAGTTCCACGACCCCAAGAACCTCTCCATCGCCATCGCCACCGAGGCCGCGGAGTTGATGGAACATTTCCGCTGGGTGCGCAACGAGCACGCCGCCGAATTGCTCAAAGATGAGAAGGCTCTGGCCGGCGTCCGCGATGAAGTGGCCGATTCCCTCGCGTTCCTG
>JAAXZI010000090.1 GCA_012719955.1 Phycisphaerae bacterium
GAGGGGCGAGGGACGAGGGGCGAGGGGGTGCCGGGATTGGGAGAGCTGTGCTGAAAGCTGAATGCTGAACGCTGAACGCTGAACGCTGACCAGCCGGGATTCGTCTGGCTCTGGCGCTTTGCTCACCCATGGCTTCCCGCCTGTCCTCTGAACCAAGCCCCGGGGCTTACCGTGGGTCGGGCACCTGTCGCAGGGCGACCACCCTCGGGGTGACGTACTGGCGGTCGAAGTAGTCGGGGTCGTTCAGGGCACTTGGACCGTAGCGCTTGCCGTTGGGGTCGTAGATGGCCATTTCGCCGCTGTCATCCGTGTACGGCGGCGGCAGGGCCTTACCTGTAGCGGAATTCCAGAAAGATCCGTTCCTCGCGGCGCTTTCCGGCAGGAACACGTTGGAGCGGTCGAGGATGGCGACGTAGCGGCGCTCGATGAAATTCGAGGCGGACGCAGCGCTCTGCAGCCGGATGACAAAATAGGCCGTGAAGGTATCCGACCGCACCGTGAGCAGGTTGGCCATGCGGTTGATCAGCCAGTTGCGCTCTTCGGCGTCATCCTGCAGGTACGGGTCGCCGATCGTGGTCAGCCTCAGGGGGTTTCCGCTGCCATCCACACGCCCTTTGACGACATCCACCAGGAGGGCAAAGCGAAGGATACCCGGATAATCTGCGGGCAGGCCGGGGATCTCGCCGCCGGGATTGCTGTAATTGGCCAAGCGATCAGCCAGGTCGCCGAGGCTGGTGAAGGGCCTGTCCTCGCGCAGAAGGACGATGGCCCGGGCATACCATGCGCTGATCATTTTGAGCTCAGTGTCGGAGAGCGGGGCCGGATCAGGCGGCGAATTGTAAGGCGCCGGGCCGGGCCGATAGCTCCCATCCCACAGGCGGGGGACCAGCACCTTGAGCACATCCTCAGGGGCGGTGTTGACGTTGACCCGCCCGGGCACCGCGCACTCCATCAGCGAGTCGTGGTTGGTGAGCGGATCGTTGTCGCCATCAAGGTTGACATTGTCGAATCCGTCGTCCGCCCGGCTGAAGAAGGAGAAGCGGGATTCCCACGCCGGGTCGTCGCCGAGTTGCTCGTTTCCAGTGAGGTCGTGTCCAGTGATACTGGAGTCGCCGGTCACCGGTTCTCGCACGGCGCTGAGCATGATGCGCATGCGGACTTCTTTTTCCGGCCGGCTGTTCAGGTCCAGTTTGGCCATCTTCTCGGTGATCGTTTCGTTGTCCGGGATGGCTGGAGCCCAAATATCCGAATTGCCCGTCAACAGAATCTGACTGAGCTCATGCCAGCCGTTGACCCGCCAGTATTCTGATTCTGTGGGGCTGTTGGTGATGGGGCCGCGATTGGCTATGTGGATCGCGACGCCTTTCTTGTCCAATGGATCCGAGGCGGCCACTTTGTCGATCTTTCCCAGATGGCCGGAGTGGTCGAGGCTGGAGAATTCACACCGCGCCCATGCCCAGGGGGCTACCGCGGGAACTGTGGGGCCCGGCGGCGCGGCCAGGCCTCTCCAGATGTAGTTGGCTTCTGTCCCAGACGAAGGAGCTGTAAACACATCCTCCATGCCTCCCGCGGGATCCGTGGGATCCTCCATGCCCGTGGGAACCACGTCGAGCACGATCAGGGAACCGATGGCAGACGGACGGACCAGTTGCAGCTTGTCCAATGTGGAATCGGGTGCAGCGGGCAAAAGACCGGTGGCGGGCACAACGACGGCCCCTGTACTCGTCTCCACTGGAATGGTGCTACCATCTGGATCGACGACTTGATAGACGACGCGGCCGCCATTCGCAGGCACGACCTGCGTGGTGCTCAGATCGATGAGCTTTTCGCGCTTATACCGCAACTGCCAGCCGCTGGTGTTGATGGCGACTGGGTAGGGATTGAACAGTTCGACCGCGAAGGCCTTTGAGTTTCCATCCTTATCGACCACGTTGCAGATTTCCGTGATGAACGGCTGTATTTCGGTACCGTAGACATTGACGCTGGGGAGATCTGTCCCCAGGGCATCCTTAACAATGACCGTGGGCGTATGATCCTCATCGATATAGTCGATCAGGTTCGCCAGGAAGCGGATGCTGTCATCGGCGGTATAGCCGGCGCCCTGCAGAGCGGCGGAGAGTCGCAGGACCGCCTGAGTATATTTGTAATTGGCGTCCTCAGAGCTGGTCGGAAAGTGAGTCGCGTCCAGTACCAGTCCCCCGTCCGCCTTTCGCAGGGTCGGTGGCGTGGACCTGATCAGGGGAGTCAGCGTTTCCAGAACGTTGTTGATGTTGACCTTACGCCAATTTCCCAGGCGGGCATCCAGCACCGAGTCCGCGGTTCTCTTCGTGGTCCGCAGGTCGCGAGCCATGCTCAGCGTGGTGAGCAGGTGGCGCTGGTCGGGCCGCTGGTCGGTGAGGCTTGTGGCGGCGGTGAGCTGCTGATACCAGAGCTCCACCGCATCGGGTTCCTGGGAGAACGGCAGAATCCGATAGCCGTTCACACTGCCGGCGGGAGCTTCCAGATCATAGACCCCGAGCGACTGGTACATGGCCGCTTCGAGCCGGGTGGTGGTGGTCGTGTTGATGAAGAAGCGGTTCCGCAGCTCCAGCTCGTCGGTAAGGTCGAAGGGCAGGAAGTGCGGCCAGGGGGCGAAGGGGGCGAACCACCCGTAGTTGCGGATCACGGCGTTGTAGTACTCGATGGTCTGCACGTCGTACGGGAGCCCTGTATAGGGGGCGCCCATCCGGTATTCGTTGAGCCTGTTTATGTCATCCCTGATCAGGTTGTTGAACTGCGGCTTGCCCCACCGTTTGAGCAGGCGATCCAGATCGATCTGGTGCGGGAACTCGCCGTAGCTCTCAGAATCGCTCAGCCGGGCCAGATTGCCGTCTACGCCCGCTTCTTCCGCCCGCGGCCAGGCGGTGTTGACGTTGATCAGGGCCGAGTTGTCGATGATGCGCACGGCGACGAACAGTCGCTTGCCGGGCGGAGCGATGCCGAAAATTTCCCGCCATTTGGAATCCGCCATACCGTCGCCGTCCGCGTCGGCTGCGGGATTGTCGGGGGGGGTTGCAGTTGGGGGGACCAATTTAACCGGGAAGTTGCGGGTCTCGTTATAGACTTCCTGGTAGTTCGCTCCCGCCGGAAAAATCTCCGAAATCTGGCGCCACACGTACCCGCCGCCTGAGCGAGGCTCGGGCATGGTGGATGCCAGGAAGAGGTCGGCGCCAAGGTGGGGATGGAACTTCTCGTCGTTGTCCGGCGGAGACGCCCAGGCCGCGTCGTACGGCTCGCGGGTGGCGAAAGGATCGGTGTTGTTGGTCGGGTCGTTGACGAGCAGGCTCTGGAAGGGGTCATCGTAACGATGATTGCCATTCACATCGTCGAATTGTTCCCCCGGTTCAGGCACATCGATGCCCGCATCAAACACACCATCACCGTCTACGTCAACGAAGTCGTACCACCCGTTCCCGTTCAAATCTTCGAAATCACACCGGCCGTTGACGATGGGGGTGAAGCCGTCGCCGTCGACGTCGACAGTCTCGTCGAAGGGCTCTCTGGTCAGCGTCTTGTTATCCACCAGGTCGTCGGCCAGCACGCGCTGGATTCGGGCGAGCACGTAATCAGTAGCCGTGTCGAGGGCGACTCCATCTTGCACCCCCACGACGCTTTGTCGGTCCATGCGGGACATGAGCACGAAGGCGCTGCCGATGATGGCCAGCAGGACGGTCAGGGAGACGGCCATGATCAGGGCGTTGCCGCGACGGAACCACTGCCGGGCGGGATCGGGGCCGCTCGCGAGCGGGTCCGCGGTCCGCAGTGTTCCCTGACGGGTTCTCGCCACGAGCGGATTGATTAAGTGTCTCGTACGCATGGCACAACTCGTTTGAAATCAAGCGTCCGCCGGGACGGACGAATCCCTTGCGTCCAAGCCATTCTACGGATTGGCAGGTGTCCACCGGGCAAGGTCCGGAAACCAGTGTCCCGGCTGAGGTTAATTCGGATTCACCAGCCAGGCGCGGAGACACGGGATTAGGGAATCTGCCTGTCCGCCGGGCGGCCGGTGTCTGCCGGTTCCTTCGGAGCGGGTCGAGCGCATCTTGAGGTGGCCGGCACGGGAGCTGCAGCCCGCGTCCATCCGGAGCATCTTACCGCAAGCCGAAGGTCATGGTGAAGATCTGGCCGTCGGGGATCCGCTTGTTGGCGTCGAAGAGGCGGATGGTGACTTTGATGGCTTTGGGGATGTCGTCCTTGGTGAAGTAGTACCATCGACGCGTGCCACTCAGCGGATAATAGGGAGTTCCATCACCTGGAAGCCATACGGGTGGGGTGGGCGGCGCAGGCAGCGGGGCGTTGAAGTACTCACAGATGCCAATCGTGTTTCCTGATGTATTGATCATCGGGTTGGCGAGAAAAAAATCAGAGGTGCCGTTATTCGCTAGACCATCGCCATCCCGATCGTCTTCCGGCCACCATCGGGGCATGCCGTTCGCGGAATCCGGGCCCAGCGCCTCTCCGGTCAGGGGGTCGCGCTCGATCCATCGCTGCACCTTGAATTCGGCGCAGCCGGGGATGAAGAGCATATGCGCGCCGGTGCCATCTGCCGTGTTGACCATTGGCCGGCGCATCCATGTCCATAAGCCGTTCTCGCTCATCCAGCCATCGACACCATTCGCGCCGAAGTAATCGCCGATCAAAGCAAAGCGCCATTCATCCAATGTTATCCGCTCAAATTCGTACTGGTCGGCCGCGATCGCGTCGGCCGCGTTCATGGTCACGGCCGGAACATTGAGTTCAGGGGCCAGCACTCGCGAACGACGGGTCAATATCCACTTGGTTGGATCGGTCTCGGGGGTGGGCCCACCTGCATCGCTCGCGAGCGAATGCCCGAGGAATACGCGGGCGACGCTTCCGCGGATGGGCCTATACAGGGTGAGATCCGTCGGGTTTGTCGGAGGAGTCAGCAATTCGGCCGACCACGTCTTTGGATCGCCGGGCCCCATGAGCTGCCTGATGCTGCTGTGATCCCCGGCGGTGAAGAAGACGATGCGGTCGGTTCGCAGGTACCGCTTGGGGGACGCGCCGGCGTACCGGGGGTCTTCCGTGAGCTGATACCAGATCCCGATAAAGCTGTCTTTGAGAAGGCCATCGAAGTCGCGGCCGAACTGGGTTTCGGCGGCGCGGGCGAAAGCGTTGAGTTCGTTGCTGGCCGTGGCCACGCTGCTGGCTCGGGTGGCGGTGGAGAAAATCCAGGCCACCATGGTCATGAGCACGAGCAGGACGGCCACGCTGACCATGAGCTCAGCGAGGGTGAAGCCGGGGCGGAGGCCCCTCCGGGCACCCCCTGCCGCGATGGGATGGCAAGAGGGGGGCGTTCCCCGGGTGAAGGGGGGGATGAACGCCATTCCGCCACGTTTGCCCATTCCGGGACTCTCCATCTCATTCGACTATTACCGTAAGCCGTTCACGCGCGGTCACGGTTCGGCGATCGCTCCAGGCCAGCCGTCAGGCTTCGCCGGCTCTTTCGGGGCCGCCTTGGCTCTTCTGGCGCTCCGGCTCCCCGGGGCTTTCGCCCTCAGTCATTAGCCTTTGCCCTCTCGGGCGTTATACGCCTGAGGCTGTCCGCCAGGCGCAGTGCCGACATGCTTCGGGTCTATGAGCGTACCCGCGACCGCCGGCCGTGGCAATCCTACACCGGCCGCAACTGTCTTGAAAACCGTTTCGGAGGTGCATCTTGCACGCCTTTGGGGGGCAGGAGCACCCCCCGATGCACCCAGCCGCTTCACCATAATCCTTTACCGGCCCCCCGCGATCGCATTCGTGGCCATCCTTTATCTCCTCTCGCGCATCCCTTATCCTTTTTTCGGGTCTCTTTTCGAGGTGCAGTCAGGAGGTTTTCATGCGGGTTATTCGGTTTGAGGATGCGAGCGGCCAGGTACGGTTGGGTGAGTGGCTGGCCGATGGACGGGCCCAGGTGATTCGAGGGGGGCTGTTTGACGGGCTGGAGCGAACGGACGAGATCGTGTCGGTGCGCCGTCTGCTGGCTCCCCTAGATCCAGTGGATGTGATTGCGATCGGGCTCAACTACAAGAAGCATGCCGAAGAGAGCGGGGCGACCATTCCTGATGCACCCCTTGTTTTCGCCAAGCTGACCAGTTCGGTGATCGGGCCGGGGGATGCGATCGTGCTGCCGGAGGATGCCCCCGACGAGGTCGATTACGAGGCCGAGCTGGCCGTCGTTATCGGAAAGACGGCGCGGAAGGTGAGGCCGGATGTCGCTTTAAACTATGTTCTGGGATATACTTGCGCAAATGACGTGTCGGCCCGGGATTGCCAGCGGTTCCGCGACAAGCAGTGGACGCGGGCCAAGAGCTTCGACACCTTCTGCCCCCTGGGGCCGGCGATCCTGGTGGATCCGGCAGTGAACCCGAACGCGCTGCAGATTGTCGGGCGGCTCAATGGGGAGGTGGTCCAGAACTCGAACACCGCGGACATGATTTTCTCGGTGCCGTTCCTGGTGAGTTATCTGTCCCAGCATTTCACGCTCCGGCCGGGGACGGTGATTTTGACGGGTACGCCGGAGGGAGTGGGGTTTGGCAAGACGCCGCCGCGGTATATGCGGGCCGGGGAGACTTTTTCAGTCGAGATTGAGGGGATCGGGGAACTGAAGAATCCGGTCACCAGGTGAGCGGGCGGCAAAGTGCGGCCGTGAACGGATAACCAGGAGTTTGAGGCTGACGGCACGGCTCCAAAGCCTTGGCTCACCGGCGTAACCCACAGGCGTGGCCCACACTTGCGGTGACTTATGCAAGGCATGATCCATGTAGCGGTGCGGTTGTCTGGGCCGGCCGCGGACGCGGTGGGGACGGGGGAGTTGGCCTATGCCCTGTCGGCGCCGGCCGTGCTGGGCGACCTGGTGGAGCTCATGCTGGCCCGCTACCCGCAGTTGGCGGCGGGGGCGGGCTCGCTGCGTTATGCGGTGAACGAGGAATACGCGGAGCTCGATACACCGTTGGCGGAAGGGGATGAGGTGGCGGTGATTCCGCCGGTGGGCGGGAAGGAAGAAGCTAACTGACGGCGGCGCCGATCTCGGCGGCGACGGTGAAAGAGCGGGTGTTACGGCCGGCGTGCGGGGCGGTGGTGACGTTCGAGGGGGTGGTGCGGCTGGAAGGCGAGGCCTTCGAGGCCTGTCGGTGGATCATCGACACGCTGAAGATAGATGTGCCGATCTGGAAGAAAGAAATCTGGAGCCGGGGAGAGTCTACATGGGTCGATCCGACAAGTCGTCCAGAATGAACGCAAAGCGCCGCGGGCTTCAGTCTGCGCGAGGTACCGGTCGCGGCGCGGGTGCTCCCGTTGATCAGGCCGCCTCGTCGAATACCGCGTCGGGCAGATCTGGGGCTCGTCCGAATGGTGCTCAGCCCTCGAGAGGCGGGCAAGATGCCCGCCCTCCGAAACGCAAGGCGGGCAAGATGCCCACCGCCCGCAAGGTGGGCAGGATTTCCACCCCCCGCGAGGCAGGCAGGATGCCCGCCCTCCGAGAGGGGGGCTCGGCGAAATTGCCGGCACGGGCGGAGGAGCCGCTGGCGGAGCGGAAGCGGCGGGCGGAGCGGATCATTGCGGAACTCAAGAAGCTGTATCCGCAGGCGGACTGCGCACTGCATCACGGCAGCGCGCTGGAGCTGCTCATCGCGACCATTCTCTCGGCCCAGTCCACGGATGAGACGGTGAACAAGGTTACGCCGGTACTGTTTGAACGCTATCCGACGGCCGAGGCCCTGGCGGAGGCGGACCCGGCCGACGTGGAGCGGATCGTCCATTCGACGGGGTTCTTCCGGCAGAAGACCAAAAGCATCATCGGAGCCTGTAAGAAGATTGTGGAGGCATTCGGGGGCAAGGTGCCGGACAGCATGGAGGCGCTGATCCAGCTTCCCGGGGTAGCCCGCAAGACGGCGAACGTGGTGCTGGGGACGTGGTTCCGCAAGGACGAGGGAGTGGTAGTCGATACGCATATCGGCCGGCTGGCCCATCGGCTGGGGCTGACCTGGACGAGTAAGAACGACAAGGACGCGGTGAAAATCGAGCAGGACCTGATGGAGGTATTGCCGCGCGACGAGTGGACGTATACGGGGCACGCGCTGATCTGGCACGGCCGGCGGGTGTGCACGGCGCGCAAGCCGCGCTGCGGGGCGTGCGCGCTGAGCGGGTTGTGCCCGTCGGCGTTTACTTTTGAGGGATGAGGGGGGAAGGGTGAGTAACGAGTACTGAGTACTGAGGGGCGAGGGACGAGGGGTGAGGGGTTAGTCCTGAGTCCAAGTTCGGGGTGCGAGTGCGGGGAGGCGTGTCGGGTCTGTTGATCCGACCTAAAGGTGCCAGGAGGCCGTTCATGCTTTTCGGGGTTAAACGTCAGGGTGGGTCGTTTTCGTTGCGGCTGGCCATGCGGGCGACGCTGACGTCGATCGTGGCCATCGTGGCGGCGGTGGTCATTGAGTCGACCGCCCTGCCCAAGCTGGAAGGCGAGCTGAAGGGGCTGGGGCGCCAGCAGCCGGCGGCGCTGAAGTGGGCGGGCGTTTTTCAAGGACGGCTGCGCTACGTGCCCGTGCCGGCGCTGGTGCTGGGGCTGGCGGCACTGGCGTTGCCCACCCTGCGGCCGGTGTTGGCGGTGTTGGCGATGGGAGCGCTGACGCTGGCCATGGTGATTGTGGTGGGATCGCTGGTAGGGTCGCTGGCCCCGATGTATCAGGTGCCGGAGGATTTAGGTCTGACGGGGTAAGCGTTGGAGCGTGGGATGGTTCTCTACTTTGACATGTGCTGCCTGAAACGCCCGTTTGATGATCAGACCCAGGCGCGGATTGCCCTGGAGAGAACGGCGGTTCTTGCATTGCTGAAAGCGGTTGATCAGCGACAGCTTCGGGCAGTGCGTTCGCTGGCTCATGAACTGGAGAATTCCCGGAATCCGAACCCGCGTCGCGCCAGGGCCGTTGCCGCATGGCTGGCCACACTCAACCCTATGGAACCAACCCCCGAAGGTGTGATAAATCGAGCCATCACGTTGCAACAGAGGGGATTGGGGACCTTGGATGCGTTGCACATTGCCTGGGCGGAGTACCTCAAGGTTGACGTGTTCGTGACGGTGGACGATGACCTCCTGGCTCGGACGGCCCGAATGCCTGATATAATGATCGGGATTAGGGACCCTGTGGCCCTGGTCATGGAGTTAAGCTTATGAGTGCCATTACGAATCTTGCGGAGCTTCGCCGTCGGGGTCTGGAAATCCTGGTTCGAGAACTTGGCTATGCGGATGCCATGAGGTTCCTTCTTCAGTACGATACCGGCTACGGGGATTACACGAAGGAACGGCGTGAATTCCTGCCTGACTGGACAGTGGAGGAAGCTGCACGAGAGGCTGACAAGCTGTTGGAGGCCGCTAGGGAGCGCGAGGTGAAGAAGCTTTGAGCAGAAGAATTACTGACAACACCAGGTGGGTGCATCTGCTGTGTTTCGCGGTGGCACTGTGTGTCCCAGAGGTCCTCTTCGCCACCGAACCCAGCCGGTGCCGGTTGAGTATCCATCTGATTGCCAACTACAGCCCCGGGGCGCGGCAGATCATTGAGGCCCATCCGCCGGTGATCAAGATTCTCGATCTGCACAACTCCATGATCGAGGCCATGCGGGCGTATAAAGCGGGGACACCCAATGGACGGGTGGTGCTGCGGATCTACACCCAGAAGCGCTACACCGCGAGCGACGACCCGGCGGCCAGCGCGCGGGATTTCTGGAATACCGTGCTGGCGCCGGCCGTGAATGGCCTTTCCGCTTCGGACCGGGCGTTGATCGATTATCTGGAAGGGCCTAATGAGTGCGAGAGCACGCCGTGCTGGGGCGGCACGCTGGCCGACGCTCAGTGGTTCAACGATTTCTGGGTGGAACTGGCCCAGAAGATCGCGGACGGCGGTTTCAAGCCGTGCGCGTTCAGCATCCCGGTGGGCAACCCGCCGGGCACGCCAGAGGACATGCGCGCCCGCCTGGACAAAATCGCACCGGCCCTGCTCAAGTGCAAGCAGCTCGGAGGGGCGTGGAGCTATCACTCCTACACGGGGCTGTATACCACCGACGCGGCGACGGAGTATTGGTATGCGCTGCGCTACCGGCAGTTTTACGAGTACTTCGCCACGGCCCACCCGGACCTGGTGAACCTGCCGATTATTTTGACCGAAGGCGGCGTGGACACCGGCGGCAGCCCAACCGGTTCGGGCTGGCAGGCCCACGGCAACGCGGCCCAGTACAAGAACTGGCTCACCTGGTTTGATGCGCGCCTGCGCGAGGATCCGCAGGTGATCGGCTGCACGCTGTTTCAGATCGGCGATGCGAGCGGCTGGCCGTCGTTCGAGCTGGAGCCGATCGCGGAATGGCTGGCCAGGCAGATCGCTGTGGGCATTCCACCGACAATTCAATACAACCCCGCGCACATCACGGCCAGCGTCCAGCGGGGGCAGAATGCTCCGGCTGCAACCTTGACGGTGAAGAACGTGGGCGCCAATACGCTGAACTACTCCATCACCGTTGACAAAGGCTGGCTGTCGGTCAATCCGGTGAGCGGCACGAGCACGGGGGAAGAGGACGCCATTACGGTGAGCTACACAACCGCCGGCCTGCAGCCGGGCACGTATACAGCGATGATCACGGTTGCGGACGCGAATGCCTCTAATTCCCCGCAGGGTATTCCGGTGACGTTGACGATCTGGGAGCCGCCCCAGCCGGGGGACCTGAACGGCGACCGGTACGTGGATGTGCAGGACGTGCGGATATTCGTGGGCTGCATGACCGGCGCGGGTTCAGAGCCGGTCGCGACCGAGTGCCAGAAGGCGGACATGGATTCGGACGGCGACGTGGACCAGTCGGATTTCGGGCTGTTGCAGCGCTGTTTCAGTGGGACGGCATTGGGAGACCCCCATTGTGCCGATTGAACGAGAAGCCCAAGCCGATGATGTCAACCTGCCGGCCGGATGCTGTCATCCGTCCAATTATCTGGCGCCGGAACCGATGGCTGAAAGCCGGCGCCGGGCTGGCGGCGTGCCTGGCGATGTTGGCGGCGGTGAGCCTCATCTGGGGCAATGGCACACAGAAAACCTTTGCGGCCGCAATCGGCCGGGTACAGCACGCGCGTACGTTCTCCTGTAAGGTCGTCGTGGAGTCGGATCGGGATGGGCAGGGGCGCGCATCATACGCTTACACGGTGGCCTTTAAAGAGCCAAACCTATACCGCTATGAGTGTCTGATGGATTCGCACGCTCCGACTTTCGGAGAAGTGATCGTCGAGGACTACGGCCGCCAGATCAGGCTCATCTCGAACCCGGCGGACAAGACGGCTTCCCTGGAAGATCTCCGGGGCTGCTACGAAGTGGATATGGATTCGGGACAGGTGGAGCGAAGACGCCTGCATACCAACGACCGCGACGAATTGCTGAGTATCGTGGCCGCCGCCGTGGAGGATCTCGGCATCGTGCAGCTTGATGGGCAATCCGTGCGGCTGCTGCGATCGCAGAAGGGCGAGCGGATCACGAGCGCGTGGGTGCATCCGCAGACGGGTCTGCCGGTCCAGATCCGGATCGAGAGGCCTCACAGCAGTGTGCTGTTCAGTTCCATACGCATCGATGAGGAAATGAGTGACAATCTGTTCAGTCTCCAGCCACCGGCCGGTTATACGCTGTTCAAGAATGGCGTGTACAACCCCTCTTCGGACGACCGCATGGCCAGGATGACCGCAAAGATCATGCGAGTGGGAATGCTCTGCCTGTCATACCGGGAAAAACATGGCCGGATGCCTGCGGCGCTTTCCGACCTGGCCGGCGGCGATATCGGCGAGGCGGCACTGAACACGCTCTTGGCCGCCCCGGATCAGCCCGAGGGGCCGGCGGTCATCCGGTACCGCGTCCCACGGCCGGACAGAGAGCCTGGCAAGGAGATCATGCTGTACGAGGCGTTCGATACCTGGCCGGCGGGCGGCATGATGGTGGGTTTTGCCGACGGGCATGCCGGGCATGTGGTCACGCAGGCGCAGTTTGAGGAATTGATGCGGTAGCCGCCTGAGAACAGGAGGTCTTCAATCGCTCATTAGAGCTCCCGCTTGGGTCGCCAATCCGCTAAATTTGAAAATCCGGCAC
The DNA here is from genome assembly GCA_012719955.1 of Phycisphaerae bacterium. Taxonomy (GTDB): domain Bacteria; phylum Planctomycetota; class Phycisphaerae; order UBA1845; family PWPN01; genus JAAXZI01. The sequence goes on from JAAXZI010000090.1 coordinate 12,147, forward strand.
CGGGAACTCATCCGCCCCGTTCTCCCGCTGGCGGCGTTTTTGCACCCTCAACTCCGGCGTCTTGATGGTCACTGTGGCGTCCTGGGGGATAGCGGTGGTGAGGAAGACGGAGCCGCCGACCACCGAGTTGCGGCGCAGGACGGTGTCGCCGCCCAGGATGATGGCGTTGGCGTAGATGGTGACGTTGTCCTCGACCGTGGGGTGGCGCTTGTGACCGCGGATGAGCCGGCCGCGTTCGTCCTTGGGGAAAGACAGCGCGCCCAGGGTCACCCCCTGGTAGATCTTCACGTTGTCGCCGATCTCGGCGGTCTCACCGATGACCACGCCGGTGCCGTGGTCGATGAAGAAATTCCGGCCGATGCGGGCGCCGGGGTGGATGTCCACACCGGTCATGGTGTGGGCCCACTCGGTCATGACCCGGGGCACAAGGGGCACACCCATGGTGTACAGCTCATGGGCAAAGCGATAGACGGTGACCGCCAGCACGCCGGGATAGGCCATGATGACTTCATCCGTGCTGATGGCGGCGGGGTCGCCGTCGTAGGCGGCCTGGACGTCGCCGGCCAGCACCTCGCGGATGGCCGGGATGCGCTCGAGGAACTCCACCACGATGCGATGGGCGTGCTTCTCGCAGGGGACTTGTCCCCGATCGGAAGGCCGGTTCTGGTGACAGAGGGCATGGTAGACCTGCTGGAAGAGCCGTTCGCCGACCCTGGGCAGCAGCTCGCCGACGTGGAATCGCACGTTGTGCTGGTTGAGGTTCTGCCGGCCGTAGTAGCCGGGGTAGGCCAACTCCAGCAGGAGATGGATGATTTCCACGATTTCCCGGCGGCTGGGGAGATACTCGCGATCAATGTGGCGCGTGCGTTCGTCGGCGTTGTAGCTGTCGACGATTTTGTCCACCAGCAGGGGCAATTGTTCGGTGATCTGGAACTGAGAAGGCATACAAAACTACTCCAACACGGTCTCCATTCACGGTTCAACAATATAGCCGCAAAGCCGTGGGAATGACGAGTGGCGCTTTGGGCGGGAAATCCCGATGGCTCAAGAGCAACGGCGCGTAACCCGCGGTGGCGCCTCATCGGGCGTGGGTTCCCGGGCCGGGATTCTCAGCCGTCTTGTCCACGGCAGAGGCCGGCGTAGAATTGGCTGTCTCATCTTATGGGATCGTTGGAGGCCCCGGATACCCCTCCTTCCGGCCAGGACGGTCTAAGCCTCGTTTTCCGGCACATAGGGAGCAAGTTCAACATGCGCATTGGGACCTGTGGATGCATCGTTTTCGCGGCGCTGCCATGGCTGGCAGGGGGCGGATGCCCCCCCTCCGAGCCGCTGGATCCGGGAGGACCGGATGGGATGGGCGTGGAAATCCAGGTCTATGTGGACGGGGCGGATTTTCCGACCGCCCTCGCGATTGCGCCGGATGGGCGGCTGTTTTATACGGAGAAGAACCGGGGCGAGATCCGGGTGGTGAACGCCAATGGGGAGCTGCTGGCCGTGCCCTTCGCCAGCGTGCCGGCGTCGTCCGCCAGCGAGCGGGGGCTGCTGGGCATTGCGCTACACCCGGATTTCGCGACGAACGGTTTTGTGTACGTCTATTACACCCGTTCGGCCAGCGGGATGGTGACCAGTGCCCTGGCCGACGTGCTGGACAACCGGGTGGTGCGCTTTACGGCCGCTGGCGACGTGGCAGCCGGACCGGAAGAGGTGATCTTGACGCTGCCGGGACGGCCGGGGCCGAACCATAACGGTGGACAACTGGCCTTCGGTCCGGACGGCAAGCTGTATGTCACCATTGGCGAGTTGGCCGTGGCCGCGAACGCCCAGGACGTGAATGTGCCCACCGGCAAGATCCTGCGTATCAACGACGACGGGAGCATTCCGGCGGACAATCCGTTCGGGGCGGATAATCCGGTGTTTGCCCTGGGGATCCGCAATTCCTTCGGCATCGGGTTCGACCCGGTGAGCGGGTTGGCTTTCGTGACCGATAACGGCACCAGCGGGCATGACGAGGTCAACCGGATTGTCGCGGGCGGCAACTACGGCTGGCCGGTAGTGCTGGGCCTGGCCGGGGACGCGCGTTTCATTGATCCGCTGATCGATTTCGGGAACACCTCGGTGGTACCGACGGGGGTTGCCTTTGCCCGGGATGCAACACTTGGGGAAAGTTCCCGAAACCGGCTCTTTGTCGCCCAATTCGCGACCGGGCGGATTTTTCGCTACGAACTCGACGCGGAGCGGGACGCGGTGGAGAGCGTGGATCTGTTTGCCCAGGGCATTTCCGACGGCATCACCGACCTGGAGTTCGGTCCGGACGGCACGCTGTTCGTAGCGACCAGCAGGCAGATTCTGCGTATTGTGCCGGCCGGGGGATAGCGGCCCCTCAGGGACCGAATTGAACCGTCGGTGTGGGGCCCGGCCGCTGCGGGGGTGGGGGGCTGTGCCACGCTGCCTCGGGGGCTGGCAAAGGATTATGGTGAAGCGTCCGGGCGCATCAGGGGGGCGGGCGTCCTGCCCGTCTCAAAGGCGTGCAAAATGCACGCCCTCCGGGGTCCCCCGCCAAAAGGAATTGCCACACCCCTGCCTTGTAGCCATGATCCTCGGCTTGCCAATGGGGACCGGGGCGGGTCTAATTTCGGCCGGCGTGGGGCCGGGACACGTGTGTATCCGAATGGCCGGTACGGAGCCTGGCCGTTACAGAGACGGGGGGCTGAACGGCCGGTACAGAGCCCGGCCGCTACACAGTGTCGTTCGAGCAGCCGGCACGGAGCCCGGTCGCTACAGAGACAACAGAGGGGGGCGCGGTACGGCCGGGTACGGAATTCGGCCGTTATACAAACCGGTCTGACATGGATAGGTGAACTGCTCTAAGGAGCGCGTTATGAGTCATGGCAAGAACTGGATGGCGGCAGGTCTGGTGGGGCTGGTGGCAGTCGCGGCAGGGGTAACGTGGAACAACGTGGCCAGCGGAGCGGACCGGGCGGCGAATGCGGAAGGCGCCACCCGGGTGGCGGTCGTGGACCTCGTTCGGGTGTTTAACGAGTTCGACCAGACCAAGGTGCTCAACCAGAAGATGTCCGCGCTGGAGGACGAGCTGCGCAGCGAAGACCAGCGCAAGACGGCTGAAATCGAGAGCCAGAAGAACGCCTTGAAGGCCTTTGCCCCCGACTCGGTGGAATACAAGAAGCAGAGCGAAATCCTCAAACGGCTGATGATCGAATACCAGGTCTGGAAGTCCATGAAGCAGGATCACGTGGCCGATTCTCACCTGCGGTGGGTGAACCGGACCTACAAGCGCGTTGAAGACGAGGTGGCCGCAATTGCCCGGGCCCGGAATTTCCAGCTCGTCATAACTAAAGAGGAGCTCGATACTTCGATCACCGACTCGAAGGTCATGCTCAAGCAGATCGTGGGCCGGAAGGTGCTCTTCTCCGACGCGTCGGTGGATCTGACGGACGAGGTTCTCACCCGGCTGAATGCGGCCTTCCAGAAAGCCGGCGGGGCGAGGTCCATTGATTTCAACAAGTAATTCCAGATGGTGCATAAATACCGATGAGCAAGACGGTTACGCTTGCTGAGATAGCCAAGTGGGTGGGCGGCGTGGTGCGCGGAGATGCCAGCACGCGCATTTCCGGGGTGGCGGGTGTCGCTGAAGCCGGACCCGATCAGCTTACCTGGCTGGCCCATGACAAGTACGCCTCGCAATTGCGGACCAGCAAGGCGGGGGCGGTGTTGGTGCCGGAGCAGTTTGGCGAGACGCCCATGCCGGCGGTGCTGTGCCAGAACCCGGCCGTGGCGATGGTGACGATCCTGGCCCGGTTTTCCCCCCCGGTGCCGCGGCCGGCGGTGGGCACGCATCCGACGGCTGTTGTCGCAAGTTCAGCTCAGATCGGAAGTAACGTCGCGATCGGCCCGCATGTGATCATCGGCGAGAACGCCCGCGTGGGCGACGGCTGTGTGCTGCACGCCAGCGTGTTCATCGGCGAAGGGAGTGTTCTGGGGCGGGATTGCGAGCTGTGGCCGGGGGTGGTAGTCCGCGAGCGTTGCACGTTGGGCGAGCGGGTGGTGGTGCATCCGAACGCGGTCATTGGGGCGGACGGCTTTGGATACCAGTTCATCGATGGTCGGCATGTGAAGATCCCCCAGATCGGGACGGTGCAGATCGAGGACGATGTCGAGATCGGGGCCAATTCCTGTATTGATCGAGCCAAGTGTGGGGCCACGGTTATCGGACGTGGGACCAAGATTGATAACCTCGTTCAGGTGGCCCATAATGTTCAAATTGGCCCGGACTGCATGATTGTGGCCCAAACTGGCATTGCCGGCAGTGCCCGCCTGGGACGGCTGGTCGTGGTAGGGGGGCAGGTGGGGATTCGGGACCATGTTACCTTGCATGACGGAGTCCAGGCGGCGGCCTGTTCGGCGATCTCCAAGGATGTGCCTGCCGGGACCACGGTAATGGGTATGCCCGCGGTCGAGCACGAGGTTTTTATTCGTGAGCGGGCAAAAATCCGCCGGCTGCCTAAAATGGCCGAGCAACTGGCCGACCTGATCAAGCGAGTCGAACGACTTGAATCTTCAGCAGACCATCCGTAATCCTGTCGAGCTGGCTGGTCGGGGACTGTTTACCGGCGAGCCGTCCGTGCTGCGGTTTCAGCCGGCCCCGGCGGACACCGGCATTGTGTTCGTCCGGGAAGACCAGAACCCCCCCATCCACATTCCGGCCCGGGTTCAGAACGTGGCCAAAAGGCTGCGGCGGACCTCGCTGCGCAACGGGACGGTTCAGATCGAGACCATTGAGCACTGCATGTCGGCCCTGGCGGGTCTGGGGATCGATAATGTGTTCATCGGCCTGAACGCCAATGAGGTGCCGTCGATGGACGGCAGTTCCCGGCTGTTCGTCGAGAAGCTGCGCGAGGCGGGCATTGTGACCCTGGACAAGCCGCGGCAGGTCTTCCGGGTTCCGGAGACGGTGCGCGTGGCCGAGGGACGCTCGTATGTGATGGTGGCCCCGCCGAACGACGAAGACGACGTTCTGGAGATCATTTACGATCTGGACTATGGTCCCAAAGGTCAGATCGGGGAGCAGGTTTTCAAGATCCGCCTGACGCAAGAGGCTTTTGAGCAGCAGATCGCCTCGGCGCGGACCTTTGTGCTCAAGGAAGAGGCGGATCAGTTCCAGGCCGCGGGGCTGGGCAAGCACCTGACCTACCAGGACATTCTCGTGTTCGGCGCAGACGGGCCGATCGAGAATGAACTTCGGTTCCCCGACGAGTGTGTACGGCACAAGATCCTGGACCTGATCGGCGACTTGTACCTGTTCGGCAAGTTCCTGGTGGGGCAGGTCTTCGCGCGGCAGTCGGGGCATTCGCTGAATCATGAGCTGGTCCGCCGGCTGTGCGAGCTGGAAGCCGCGCGGGAAATGAAGCAGCGTCTGACCGGCGAGCCGGTGCTGGACATCCGCAAGATTCAGCGGATCCTGCCGCACCGGTTTCCGTTCCTGATGGTCGATCGGGTCATCAAGCTGGATCCGGGCCAGCATGCCATCGGGATCAAGAACGTCACCGTCAACGAAGAGTTTTTCTCCGGCCACTATCCCGGGCAGCCCATCATGCCGGGGGTCCTGATCATCGAGTGCATGGCCCAGTTGGGCGGGTTACTGCTGGCCCGGGAGCTGGAACACACGGGTAAGGTGGCGGTGCTGCTGAGTCTGGACCGGGTGAAATTCCGCCGGCCGGTGATGCCGGGCGATCAATTGATCCTCGAAGCCCAGGCCCGACGGGTCAAGTCGCGGACCGGCCACGTGTATTGCAAGGCCCGGGTGTACGAGGACCTGGTGGCGGAGGCGGATATCAAGTTCATGATGGTGGATGCGGACCCGCTCTAGCCGAATGACCCATGACGAAATCCCAATGACCAATAGATGACAAAGCCTGGATGGCGAGTCAGTGACGAAATCCGAATGACGAATGACGAACAACCATGATTCACCCTAGTGCATACGTTGATCCGAAGGCGGAGCTTGGCCGGAACATCTCCATCGGGCCTTTCAGTTATGTGGGGGCCGGGGTGGTGCTGGGGGATGACTGTGTTCTGCACAACAATGCAACGGTGACTGGAAACACCGTGTGTGGGCGGGCGAACGTGTTTTTTCCCGGCACGGTGGTGGGGGTGGTGCCGCAGGACCTGAAGTACAAGGGCGGCCCGACGCGTTTGGAGATCGGAGACGACAACGTTTTCCGCGAGTACGTGACCGTTCACGCCGGGACGGAAGTGGGCGGGGGCGTGACCCGCGTGGGCTCGCACAACCGTTTCCTGGTGGGCGTGCACATTGCCCACGACGTGATCATTGGGGATGACTGCATCGTCTCGAATTACACCCAGGTGGCCGGCCATGCCCGGCTGGAAGACAAGGTCACCATGGGAGGGATGATCGGGATCCACCATTTCGTGACCATCGGCACGATGGCCTACGTAGGAGCGATGGCCCGGGTAGGCACGGACGTGCCGCCGTTCATGGTCGTGGAGGGCAATCCGGCCGAGGTGCGCGGCTTCAACAAGAAGGGGATGCAGCGCTGGGGCTACAGTGAAGCGCAGATTCGGGCCGTGCAGGAGGCCTGGAAGGTGTTGTACAGCAGCAAGGCCCGCGAGCATGGCAACTCCATATTGGAGCGTTTGGCGGTGCTGGAAGGCCGGCCGGAGTTGAACGGGGAAGTGCGGTATCTGTGCGCGTCAATTCGCCGGACGCTGCAAGACGGAGTCTTCGGGCGATATCTGGAGGCTCTGCGCAAGGACAGCGATGCGGATCGGCGGGCGTACTATGGTGGCGAGGGATGAACGGTGTGGCACCGGCATCCCGCTGGCGCGGCTGAGGGGATGAGGGGGGAGCAAGGAGACACGGGGACGGGGATTTGGAGAATTTAGACACCGTGCCAGATCTGAATCTGAAATCCACAAGTCGCAAACCGGAATTTCGTATTCCCGTGGCCGTCATCGGCGCCGGGCACATGGGTCGGCACCATGCCCGGATTTACCACGAACTGCCGGAGGCCGAACTGGTCGGCGTGGTGGACAGCGACCTGGGCCGGGCGGAAGCCATCGCCAGGCAGTACGGGACGCAGGCGTTCGCTTCGGTGGAGCCGTTGCTGGGCCGGATCAAGGCGGCGACGGTGGCGGTGCCGACGGTGGCCCACCTGGCGGTGGCGTTGCCGCTGATCGAACGCGGGATCGGCCTGCTGATTGAAAAACCGCTGGCGCCCGACAGCCAGACCTGCCGGCAGTTGATCGAGGCCGCCCGCCGGAGCGGGGCCCTGCTGCAGGTGGGTCACTCCGAGCGGTTCAACCCGGTGGTACGGGCCATGAGCCGCATGGAAGTGCATCCGCGGTTCGTGGAGACGCACCGGATCAGCCCGTTTACCTTCCGGTCGGCCGACATCGGGGTGGTCATGGACATGATGATTCATGACATCGACATCGTGCTGCATCTGGTGGGCTCGAAGGCGGTCCGGGTGGAGGCGGTGGGGGTCAGCGTGCTGGCTCAGCACGAGGACATCTGTAACGCGCGGGTGACGTTCGAGAGCGGTTGCGTGGCCAACCTGACCGCCTCGCGCCTGGCGCTCAAGACCGAGCGCAAGATCCGCGTGTTCAGCGAGGAGGCCTACCTGTCGCTGGATTACCAGAAGAAGGTGGGTATTGCCATCAAGAAGGAGGCCAACTTGGACCTGCTGAAGATGGCCCACGAGCGGAACGCCCAGGATTTGTCGCAACTGGCGGGGATGGATTTCGGCTCGATGGTGAAGGTCGAACCGCTGCAGGTGGATGACGTGGAGCCGTTGCGGGCGGAGCAGCAGTCGTTCCTGCGGGCCCTGGCCACGGGTGAGCCGCCGGAGGTCAGCGCGGAGGACGGGGCGGCGGCGGTGGAACTGGCCGAACGCATCACGGCCGCAGTCAAGGAGCATGACTGGCAGTTGCCGGCAAGGTAAAGCGCCCCTCGGCAGTCTTCGCGCCCTTGGTGCTCTCGCGGTTCATTCTTGACTTCTCTGGAGAACACCTGTTCGCGACCCGGTCAGGTTGCGTGCCGCCGCTGCAAACAACTGGCAAAAGGACGACTGCCCCAACAACTGACCACTGACATTCCGCCCAAACACTTGTGGTTGCGGGCACGGCCCGCGCCGGGGCTCCAAGTCCCCATTCTCTGTGCCCACTGTGCCCGGGGCAGGTCACATAACCGTGGCCGGTTGATAGATTTGTGCGTGGCGGATTTCCGAGTCTACACCAATTCTCACAGCCCTCTTTGCCGTAGGGCAAACGCCCACTTTGACAGTCCGGAAGGGCGCCGGTAAAATTTCTGGTGTTCTGTTTACCAGAATGCCGCACCATGACGCGAGAAAGGCCATACCCTTGTCCGTAGCCGCGATCATACCCGCGCGTTACGCCTCCACTCGTTTTCCCGGAAAACCTCTCGCCAGTGCCACCGGAAACCCTATGATCCAGCACGTGTACGAGGCCGTGCGGGGGGCTCGTCGGCTGGACCGGGTGATCGTGGCCACCGATGACGAGCGGATCGCCTCGGCGGTGCGCGGGTTTGGCGGCGAGGTGGAAATGACCCGTCCGGATCACGCCACGGGCACCGACCGGGTGGCCGAGGTGGCCGGACGGCTCGACGTGGACCTGGTGGTCAACGTCCAGGGGGATGAGCCGGAGATGGACCCGCGGTCCATCGATACGCTGGTGGAGCTGATGGCCTCGCGGCCGGACGCGCCCATGGGCTCGCTGTGTTGCCGGTTCGCCCGTGAGGAGGATGTGCTCAACCCGGCGTGCGTGAAAGTGGTGCTCGATGCCCGGGGCAATGCGCTATACTTCAGTCGAAGCCTGATCCCCTACCCACGGGACGCCGGCGGTCGGGTGGATCTCCCGGGTCGGTGGCTGTTGCACCTGGGCATTTACGCGTATCGGCCTGCATTCCTGAAGCGTCTGACGGCGACGCCCCCTACGGAACTGGAGCGGATCGAGCAGCTCGAACAGCTTCGGGTGCTGTATATGGGCGAGCGGATTGCCATGGCCGTGGTGGAGCGGCACAGCACAGGTATTGACACGCCGGGGCAGTATGCGGCGTTTGTGGAACGATATAAGAAGGCGCAAACCGCAAAGACCCAGGGCCCCGGAGCGGAAAAGACAGGATGACAGCGGGCTCCGCCCTTTTGGGTCCGGGCGCGTTGAATAGATTGAGACGGGTGGTACATGGACGCAGAAAAAATATTGGCTTCTTTGAGTACGGCGACGGACGAGACGGAATTCTACGCGCCCATGCCCGCCGGCTATCGCCCGGGCAAGACCAAGTACGTCATCGTGTTCGGCACGGTCATGAGCGGCCTGGGTAAAGGCATCTTCTCCAGCACGCTGGCCAAGTGCCTCAAGGACAAGGGGCTGACGGTGGCGCCCATCAAGCTGGAGGGCTATCTCAATGTGGACTCCGGCACGCTCAACCCCTACCGCCACGGCGAGGTTTTTGTGCTCGATGACGGCATGGAAACCGACATGGACCTGGGCACCTACGAGCGGATGCTCGACCAGAACCTCTCCCGCCTCAACTTCGCCACCAGCGGCCAGATTTTCACCCGGGTCCTGGAGAAGGAGCGCAAGGGCAGCTACCTGGGCCGCGATGTGCAGATGATCCCGCACGTGACCGGAGAGGTGAAGATCAAGCTGCGCGAGCTGGCGGTGGCCACGGACGCCGACGTGGTTTTCGTGGAGGTCGGCGGGACGGTCGGGGACGTGGAGAACACCTATTACATCGAGGCCGTCCGCGAGCTGGCCTTCGAGGAGGGGCCGGATTCCTGCTGCTTCGTGGCCCTGACCTACATCATCAACCCGGCCATGCTCGGGGAGCAGAAGTCGAAGGCCGCCCAGCTTGGCATCCGCGGCCTGCTGGCGGCGGGGATCCAGCCGCACATCATCGCCTGCCGCGGGCGGGAGCCGGTCACGCGGAAGGTTCGCGAGAAGCTGGCCATCTACAGCAACGTGCCCGTGGAGCGGATGTTCTCCATGCATGACTGCGAGAGCATCTATCTCATCCCGGACATGATCCGGGGCGCGGGGCTGGACGAGGCGGTGCTGAAGATCCTCAACATCGAGACCCGCGTCCATCCGGAGGCCGACCTGGGCGCCCGCAAGACTTGGAGCGAGTTCGTCGGCCGCATCCGTTCGGCCCGCAAACACGTGCGTATCGGCGTGATGGGCAAATACACCTCGGTGCGCGACAGCTATGCGAGCATTATCCACGCCCTGGAGCACGCCGGCACGGCCACTGACGCGCACGTGGAAATCGAGTGGGTGGACACCACCGACCTGACCGACGAGCGCGCGGAGCAGGAACTGGGCGGGCTGCACGGCATCATCGTCCCCGGCGGGTTCGGCGTTCGCGGCGCGGAGGGCAAGATCGCCGCCATCCGCTACGCCCGCGAGCACCAAGTGCCCTACCTGGGTCTGTGTTATGGCTTCCAGATGGCGGTGATCGAGTATGCCCGGCATGTCTGCGGCCTGGCCGATGCGAACAGCACCGAGATCGACCCGGACACGCCACACCCGGTGGTGGACATCCTGCCCGAGCAGAAGCAGATCGAGGGGTTGGGCGGCAACATGCGGCTGGGCGGGCGAGATGTGCTCATCAAGCCCGGCACGCTGGCGGCGAAGCTGTTCAACAACGCCCCCGAAGTGCGGCTGCGCTTCCGCCATCGCTACGAAGTGGACCCCAAGTACATCAACATCCTGGAAAAGGGTGGCCTGGTCTTCTCCGGCAAGGCGCCCGATTATCCCATCATGCAGATCCTGGAGCTGCCTCCATCGGTGCACCCCTATTTCGTGGGGACACAGGCCCACCCCGAGTTCCAGAGCCGTCCCTTGCGGCCCCAGCCGATGTTTCTCGGCCTGGTCAAGGCAGCGCTGGAGCGGGCGGAACGACTGGCCGGCAAGCCGGCCGGCGCAGCCGTGGAATCCAGCCCGGCTCCGACACTGGCTTGACTATTGACCAGTGTCCAAGCACCAATGACCAATCAATGACGAATGACCAAGCCCGAATGACCAATGGGGGTTGACTGCCCGGTCTTGGTCATTGAGGCTTGGTCATTGGTCACTTCTCCCCCCTGACTCGCTCCCCACTTGGCCTGCGGTACAATACCCTGTCCGGCATTGGGGCCGGTGTTGAAAGGGAGGCGCATGTTCCGTCCGCATCGCATTCTGTCGCTTGTCTTTCTGTCCTGCCTGGCTGTAGCCGGCTGCGGGGACACGTATATCGGCTCTGTCATTCTGGGCGAGTTGCGACTCCTCGCCTCGGTACGGCCTGTCGAGGAGGCCCTGAACGATCCCAACCTGGCAGAGGAGAAGCGGCTCAAGCTGGCGTTCGTGGTCCGGGCCCGTGACTACGCCCAGAACGTGGTCGGGCTCCACGTGGGCGGAAGCTACCAGACCTTCGCCGACCTGGGCGATCGCTCGCTGGCCTGGAACCTGTCCGCCTCGCGCCGGGACGCCTTTGACCCCTACATCTGGCGTTTTCCGCTGGCGGGTTCTCTGCCCTACATCGGCTTCTTCGATCTGGACCAGGCCAAGGCCGAACGCGATCGTCTCGTGGCCAAGGGCTACGACACGCTGATCTACGAGATTGACGCCTACAGCACCATGGGCCAGTTGCCCGACCCGATCACCTCCGCGCTGCTGCGTCGCGATTTCGATTCGCTGGCCGAGACGGTGATCCACGAGTTGACCCACAACACCATCTATACCTTCGACGACATCACCTTCAACGAATCGCTGGCTACCTTTGTTGGCCGCACCGCCGGCCTCGACTTCCTGGCCCAGGAGTTCGGGCCGGACGCGCCGGAAATCGAGCAGGCCCGGCTCAACTACGAGGATCAGGACCGGTTCCAGGTCTTTCTGCGGGAGATGAGAGACGGGCTGGCGGCCATCTACGAGACGGATTTGTCATTCGACGAAAAGATCGCCCAGCGCGAGGCGTACATCGCCGCCAGTCAGCAGCGCTTCGCCGAGGAGGTGCTGCCGTTTATGCACAATCAGGCCGGCTATCAGGGTTACACAAGCTTTCCGTTCAACAATGCGTTCATCCTGGCCCACGTGCGCTACAACAGCGGGCAGGATGCCTTCGCGGCGGTGTATGAGCAGGTCGGCCGCAACTGGGCCGAGGCCCTGCAGATCTTCCGCCAGGCGGCGGCCAGTGAGAACCCGATGGAGCATCTGCGCGGCCTGGCCCTCGAATAGCCGCTCCCCAAAAAATAACAGAGAGCATGATCGGGCGGAGAAGAATTCCGACCGCTGCTCTCTGGGTTCTCGAGCATCTCCGGGATGTCTCCCTGCGGTAAGCGACCGTCGCGCCGCTTACCTCAAGGAGGCGCTCCCGGCAAACATGCGATGCCGAGGATCCCTTTCCCCAATCTATCTATAAGATCATATCGGACGTTCGTTAAAGCGACATTAAAAAATCACGGCCGAAGTGGCCGGAAGGTTGCCGCCGGTCTGCTCGAGCGGTCACCTGTGCGGTTGACCGTGGGGGCATTCTATTCCGTCGAAGCTCAACGGGTGGGCGGATCTATACGGTTTCCGTTGCACGCCTGGGCGGGTTTCTGCTGGGGTGGTCGTCGCGGTGCTGAGCGTTTGAATCTTCGTGCCACCACCTCTGAAGAGGCGGGGCACCCAATGAAGAGGGGGAATCCAACGCGAAGAGGGAAGCACCCAACACGCGTTTCATTCGGGATCCCTATGGCTACTTACTGCATGCCAATGAACAGCGCGAGCAGATCAATGATAAACAGCACGACGATCGCGCTTTCCAGCCAGATCATCACCCGGTTGGTGAGGTCCTGTTGCAACAGTTGATAGAGATGGTCCAGCGTGCGAAGTTTTTCCTCGATCGAGTGGTGCCAGTCGCTCAGGTGGAACCGGGCGGAGAGAGCCTGGTAGATGCGGGCCAGGTGCCAGTCGCCGAAGAATTTGGTGATGTTGGAGAGCTCGTCGCTGAGCTGGGCCAGGTCGATGCGGATCTCGCGTAGTTCGCGCAGGACCTCGGCCCGGCCGCGCCACCGACGGACGCGCAGGTCGCGATAGGCCCGGTCCAGTGATTCATCGCAGAGGCGGTCATAGGCCTCCAGCTCGGTCAGTTGAAGATTGGCCAACTCCATGACGTAAAGCGTCTCGGCGAAATTCTGCGGCTGGTCGATGATCAGGGCCGCGTCCCAGTCTACCACCACGATATCCTTGCCGTAGTAGCTAAGGTATTTAGCGGTGGATTCCTCCGATTCCTGGTTGGAAAGCTCGGCAATGTCCGGCTCCTGCGTCAGCAGAGCGGCCACCTCACGGCGGTGGACGGTCAACCAGTCCTCGGTGTTGATGATCTCTCCGTCGGAGCCGATCAGTGGGGCCTCGATGCAGAAGACCGTGTAGGCCTCCTCGTCGCTGAGCCGCGGCACCGGCCGGATCATGTGCGTATGCAACTCCCGCCGGACGTCCTCGGCAAGCCGCAACACTTCGTCGTGGAGGGTGCCGTTGTTGAAGCGCAGATCGTGGTAGACGATGAGATCCTCAATGCGTTCGATCTCGAAGGGAACCCGGACGATCATGCTGATGGCGCCGACCGGGAGGAGCTTGATGGTTCGCTCGACGCGCACAAGGCCGCGGGGGCCGATCCGCTCCAGCGGCGGCAGATGCACCATTTGCGGGCGGTAGAAAAAAAGCTGCCGGGGACTGCGTTTGCTGACGTCGATGGCAAACTGGGCCACCGGCTGGCCAAGCAGTTCGCGGATGGGCGCCCGGCTCATGTCGTAGGCCACGTCAAAGGCATAAATGTACACGGCCTCGCCCCTGTAGGTGTCCACCTCGCAGGTGGGCGTCTTGGCGCGCGTTTTGGCCGTGCCGCCGGTGATGTTTTGATCGATTGACGAAGCCATCGCTGTCATTGTACGGGGATGGCCACGCAAGAGTCGAACGCGGCAGCCGGCTCTTTCCGCCTGAGACGTTCCTAAATGATTGAGTGACAGGAGCTTATTGTGGTCCCGGGGCTGCCATAGGGACTGCAAATGGTTGAGCAGAGCGGGCGTTGCCGGGCCTTTCGCCTCGCGCCCGAGACAGTTGAAGCATTCCGTGGGACAGCTTAGACTCACCGCCGTGGAGTGGCTGGCAACATTTCATTTTGGCGGGATAAAGACATGACAGGAACCATTCTGATGACGGCCATGGTCGCAATCGTGGGTGCGGAAGCCGGAGCGGCGCCCACGGGTGCATCGCTTGCGTGGACATCCGCGGATCCCATCGTGGTTCGCGCCCGGGGATGGGTTGGCGACGGGCGGTTTGCCGATGCGGAGGCGCTCCTCAAAGCGGAGGCCCAGGCGGCGGATTCCGAGGCCGCCCGTGCCCGTCGGGAGATGCTCGAGATCATCCGGCGGATCCGCCGGGAATATTCGCTCACGCCCGAGGACCTGCTGGCCAGGGTGAAACGATCACTCCCAGATGTCACTTTGGATGATCTGACCCGCTGGCGCGAGGCCGGTCAGGTGCGCTTCCGTATGATTGACGGCCAGCTTCGCTACTTCCGGCGCGAGCCGTCGCACATGTTCCGGTTCTGCCCGGAGGCCATCGAGCGGCTGGAAGCGCGGTCGCCCGGATCATCGCCGGCGGCCAGGAGCAAGAAGGTCCAGGGCAACCTGATCGCCCATCTTGAACAGATTGTGGCCGCGGCCGGCAAGGCCGACGGTCCGGAGGTGCTGCCGATTCGTCATCGGGTGACGTTCAAATTGACCGTCTCCCCCAACCGTCCCGGGGCCAAGGCCGGCTCGCTGGTGCGCTGCTGGCTGCCGTTCCCGCAGGAATACCGGCAACAGAAGGATGTGAAGCTGATCCGCACTTCGCCGGCCAAACACATCCTGGCCCCGTCGGCCGTGGATAGCTCGCCCATGCGGGGCGCCCCTCAGCGGACGGTCTACCTTGAACAAAGGATCCAGGATCCGGCCAAGCCGGTGGTCTTTGAAGAAGAGTTTGAGTACACCTCATACGCCTACTATCCGGCCCTCAAGGCCAGCGACGCCCGCGCGTTGCCGGCGGACTTCGACCGCACCTATCTGGCCGAACGGCCGCCGCATATCGCGTTCACCCCGGAGATCAAGGCTGCCGTTCGGGAGGTGGTGGGGGCCGAGCAGAACCCGCTGGAGAAGGTTCGCAAGATCTACCATTACCTGGATGCGAAGGTCCAATGGTGCCCCGAG
This sequence comes from Phycisphaerae bacterium, assembly GCA_012719955.1. Taxonomy (GTDB): domain Bacteria; phylum Planctomycetota; class Phycisphaerae; order UBA1845; family PWPN01; genus JAAXZI01. Next base: position 27,407 of record JAAXZI010000090.1, read on the forward strand.
GAGGAATACCCCATTATTCCGAGCTTCTGCACGAAGGCCTTCACCACCGGCCAGGGGGACTGCGGGGTTCAGAGCATCCTGTTTGTGACCATGTGTCGCTTGGCGGGCGTGCCCGCTCGCTGGCAGTCGGGCTTTGAGACCAAGCCCTGGGGCTGGAACATGCACGACTGGTCTGAGGTCTACATCGAGCCCTGGGGCTGGTTGCCGGTGGACATGTCCTATGGCCTGCAGCCGTCCGAGAAGCCGGAGATCCGCGAGTTCTACATCGGCCATCAGGATTCCTACCGTCTGATTGTGAATCTCGATTACGGCACGCCGTTCATCCCGGCCAAGGAGGATCTGCGCAGCGAGCCGGCCGACCTTCAGCGCGGCGAGGTCGAGATCGACGGGCGCAACCTCTACTTCGACGAGTGGGATTACGAGATCAGTTTCGACTGGCAACCGGGCGAGACCGGGAAATAGCCTATGGCACGCCGGCGAAGGGGCGGATGCGGTCCACCAGCTCATCGAAGGTGTACTGCTTCCGGCAATCGACCGGCAGGAACATGCCGTGGTTATGATCGCTGGCCAGGATGATCACCCGGTTGAAGCGGGTGTCGTAGCCGAATTCCTGGGGTTGATGCCCGATGACGAAGTACTCCACGTCGTAGGCCTTGGCCAGCTTCTCGATGAGCGCGGGGGTGTGGCGGCGCCCCCAGACCATCTGGTACACCGGCCCGCCCTCGGAGAGATCGAGCTCCTCAGGGGGCGCGTGCACGCAGACAGGGTCGAAGCGGTCAATGTAGGCCACGTCGGGTAGTGAGTGGGCGAAGAAGATCCCGTTGGCCGTTCGGCCGGCTACGGGAAAGGAGGCGATGAAATCGTCGATGGCCATGATGGCCTCGTCCACCTGCGCGGTGCCCATGACCTCGGCAATGCCGCGTTCGAAATCGTCGGTGACGATCCGGCCGCCCTTGGTGATCTCGTGGTCCTGGAGCTGGGCCAGTTCGTGATTGCTCTGAAGAAAATGCACCTGGTCAGGAAAGAAGGTCTTCCACTGGGCGGCTTCGAGCAGTAATTCCACTGACCGGTCGGCGGCCCCCAGGGACTCGGGCTCCTGGTGAATCAGCTCGTGGAGGATCACATGGCGGATGGGAGTGGTTTCCAGCCGGCAGTAGCGCACGAGCTTCTCGAAATTTTTTCGATGTCCGTGCATGTCGCCGGTCATGACCACCTGCCCGTAGTTCGCGAAGCACAGCAGCGAACCCTCGCGCAGGGGATCCTCGCGGTTGAGCTCGGCGGCGCGCCGAAATGTATCGATGGCTGTGGCAATTAAGCTCATTGCGACGAGCCTGTCCGCGCCGGAGTCCGGTTGTCCTTGTCGCCCAGGAGAGGTCCGGTCAAGGTCGCGTCATTCTTGTCCAGGACGTGCTGAGCGACTTCCAGCCGGCACAGGACCTCGCGCATGTCCGTTGGCCGGTCTTTGGGCAGAGGCTGGCAGCAGTCGGCGATCAGCCGGCTCAGGGCGGTCGGCACGTTGGGGTTTACCTCGTGAGCCAGGGGGGCTTCCCGCGGTCCCACCAGGTCAATGCCCGTACGCCGCTTCTTGCTCGGCAAGACGGTGGGGATCACCCGCCCGGTGACGGCCCAGTATAAAGTCGCCCCCAGATTAAAAACGTCTGTGCGTTGATCCAGGGGGGCCCCTTTCTCAACCTGTTCCGGGGCGATGTAGTCCGGGGTTCCCTGGATGCGCCCTTTGACATGACCGACCGGGCAACTCTGGCCGAAGTCGATGATCTTCACCTGGCCAGTGGCGGTAATCATGATGTTGTTGGGCTTGATATCCGTATGCACATAGCCCATGCGGTGCAGCGCGTCCAACCCGTGGGCCACCTGGATGAAAATCCGAAGCAGCCCGTGGGTGCCCAGGGGGCCGATCTGTTCCAGGGTGCGGCCGTCCACATACTCCATGATGATATGTAATTCGCGCACCTGGAAGAACTTGCGGACTTTCCGCATGTCGATGCTGCGGCGCAGGCTGGGGTGGTTGAGGCGGGATGAAATCTCAAAATCATTCTGGGCCTGAACGATGTAGCGATCATCGTCCACCGCCCGCCGGACCACGCGCTTAAGGGCATATTGTTCCCCGGTCCGCTGGTCCACGACCAGCCAGATGGTTGAGCGCGCACCGGTACCGAGACGTTCGTAAACAGTGTATCCGGGGACCGTAAAACTCACGCACCAGCTCCGCTGACCGCTGGGTCGAAGAGCAACTCCAAGTTACAAACGGCAGTAGCCACGAGAAGTGCCGTTGCCGCCTGCAATTGTAAGATCGTCCTAATTATCCAGTCAACCAAAGTGTCCATTGCTTATCGGACGCGCAGAGGAGGGATCGCCCGGCGTGCGGGGATTCTCCCATGCGGTGGACTCCGTTATGGGACGTCACGGGGTGGTATGAGGGTCAGGTCAGCGCGATCCGCCAAGGCTGAGCTGGCCGACTGAGGCTTGGGCGGAGTTCTCCGGGCCTCTTCGACCATTAGCCGGCGGAATCGCCAGCGTATCGGCCAGCACGATGTTCCGCTCGGGGATTCGGCACTTGTCGCACAGCAGGTTCATCAGCCACCGGGTGGTTTGCCACTGCATGGGCGTGACCTTGTTGGTATTGGCCGACGGCTGCAGGGCAATACGCACGACGCCGTTCTGACCCAGGTGGCTCTGTGTCTGCCAAGCCTGAGTCCAGGACAGGGCGCCTTCGCGATCGACGAAGAAATGGGTTTCCTGCGGATCAATCCGCCCGTCCTTACGGGCCGGATCGATCCGAATGTATCGCCATTGCTGCTTGATGGAGTGGGCCACCAATTCAGCGGGTTGAGTTGCGGATCGGTCCGGCTTGGGCTGAACCCAGTGGAGCAGTACCGCGCCAGCAGTCATTGAGGCAACCAGGCAGCCGAGCGTCTGGGCCATCCTTCTATGGCGGTCTTTAGCCATGGAACCTACTCACGGGTGGTGACCTTGGCGCCCGGTTCCATCCGTAACGCCGAGAACAGGTTTCTACTCTAGCTATCGGTCAAACGCAATCACAAGGTGGCATTTTTTTCACTCAATTACCGCGCCGCGCGGCGCTTTTCGCCGGATTCTGAAAAAATGGCGATGGACTCTTCACGCACCTTCAGACCGCGCAGCAGTTTGAGCAGTGATTTCTCCTCCAGCGCATCGGTGCCCGGCTGGGTAAAGATCTCCACGCGCAGGTTCGGATCCTCGGCGATCCGCCGGGATATTCGGTGCGACAGCTCCGCCCGGGTGATGGTCTGACCGGCCAGTTGCAGCCGACCGTCAGACTTCAGATGCAGGCGGAGCGGGGCCGCCCGGATAATTAACCGCCCCTTGGTGCCCAGGGGGGGAATGCGCGCAGTATTCGGACGTAGCCAGAGCTCCTCGTTCCGATCACTGTGCGACTCCGGCAGCGCGATCAGGGAGGTGGGGAAATCCACTACCGCCACCACCGTTCCTTCCATGTCTGTCGCGATGCCTCGACCGCCTTCCAGGGGGACCGAACCGGCGAACACCCAGGGCAGCCGTCCCAGGGGAGCATTGCCTTCCGCCAGGGTCATCCAGTTTTCGATGGGCTCCTGCCGGACCTTGCCTTCCACTGTATATCGGACCTCCACATCCAGCGCGTCTCCGCTGGCCGGCGTGATGCGTCCCTCTTTGTCCATGTACATGGGCTGTCCGGGGGTCAGGCCCATCAGGCCCATGGCCTGAAACAGGTGGGTGGGGCGGGCCTCAATGCGGACAATGGCCTCATGCTCGCGCATCTGCGGCGAGCAGGCGAACAGCTCGATCAGCCCCTCCCGCAAGATCACCGTGAAGTCGACTTCCACCTGCCGCTGGCTCCAGTTGAGGTAGATGCCCGGCTGGAAGCGGACCACGCGGGGCTGGGTGGTCGCGGGGCCGGTGGTTGCACGGGTGGTTGGGGTCTTGTCGGGAGTTGACGGGGGAGACTGGCCGGCGGCGACTGGGGTGATCGCGAGGACAAGAGCACAAATGCCTGCCCAGCCGGCTTTCCGGGTGGCCGAAAACGATGCCATTGCCCGGCACTGCTCAAGAGCAGCGGCCCACATTCTTCCGGCGTCGATTTCAAGGAGCATGTCACTGACTCCGGGCCCGCTGCTTGCGGGCGGCTTCCACCGTATTGCGCAGCAGCATCGTCACGGTGACCGGGCCGACGCCGCCGGGTACGGGAGTGATGGCCCCGGCCACTTCGCGGACCGCCTCGAAATCCACGTCGCCGACTGTGCGCGAGATCTTCCGGCCGTCCGCGTCGACCGTTTTGATGCGGTTGATGCCCACGTCGATCACGACCGCCCCCGGCTTGACGTGCTCAACGGTAATCAGGCCGGGCTTGCCGACGGCCACGACCAGCAGATCGGCCTGGCGGGTCTGTTCCGCCAGGTTGCGGGTGGCCACGTGACAGGCGGTCACCGTGGCCTCGCGCTGGATCAGAAACACGCTGACCGGCCGACCGACAATGGCGCCCTGGCCGACCACCACCGCGTGAGCCCCGCGCAAGTCCATCCGGGTTTCATTGACCAGCTCGACCACCGCCAACGCGGTGCAGGGGGCGATGATCGGGGTTCCGTAGAAAACCAGCCCGATGTTGGCCGGGTTGACCCCTTCCACGTCTTTGTACGGGTCGATGCGGTACTGCAGCGAAGGGGCGTCAACGCCGGGCGGCAGCGGCATGTGCAGCATGATCCCGGTGACGCCGGGGTCGGCGTTGAGCCGCTCGATCGCGCCGGCGATGGCCGCGGCATCCGAATCCGCGGGAAGCTGCACAAGCTCATAACCGATGCCCATTTCCTCGCACTGGCGGGCCTGCGAGCGGGCATAGACCAGACTGGCCGGCGGTTCCCCCACCAGCACGGCCGCGAGTTTCAAGGCACAGCCGTCCTCGGCCAGCTCGCGCACCTGTTGGCGAATTTCCGTCTGCATACGTTCAGCGATGCGCGTTCCATCAATAATCGTAGCGGCCATGGGTGCTCTCGGTCGGACTCCAAATCACGTTAGACGGCGTTGAGTATACGTCGCCCCCTGGCCCTGTGCCACCACCTCGGGTCGCCGGTTTGTTGGCTGCTGGTTTGCCGCCTGCTCAAAGCCCTGAGCTTCCCGTGAGCCTTTTAAGCCATTGTCGAGCGGCCTCTTATGAAAGAAAAGGTGTCAGGAACCGATTCTTGACCTCTGCTTCGCCCTGCGGTAGCTTGCGTTCATGGGCAGACCTCTGCGAAGCGCGGCCGGAGGTGTGGTTTATCACGTCTTGAACTGGGCCAACGGGCGGACGACGATCTTTGGGGATGACGCCGACTACGCGGCCTTCCTGCGGATCGTGGGCGAGGCGGTGGAGCGGGTTTCCATGCGCCTGCTGGCTTGGTGCATCATGCCCAACCACTGGGCGACCCGGCCTGGCAGAAGCGGACCGCCGCCCGGCTGGGCCTGGAGTTGACCCTGCGGCCCAGAGGCCGCCCGCGCAAGCGGCCCGAGAGGACAAGCCCTGACAGACCAGGGGCAAAGCGTGCGGAGTAGAAATAATGGTTCCTGGCACCTTTTTGGCGCCCCCTATGGTCTTGAAGCGATTGGCGACGGTTATCGTGCTCGCGACCCTTGTTTTAGAGGCCAGAGCCAGAGCTCAGGAGGTACACACAATCCAGCCGAACATCGATACGAAACGCGAAGAGAACCGCGCCCGAGCTCGCGAACTGGGCATCCAGGTCGGGATCTTGCCGACCGGCCAGTGGAACGCGATCACCGACGTACCCGGCGTAAAGGTCGGGCACCAGACGGTTTGGAAGGGTGACTCGGTCCGCACCGGTGTGACCGTCATCATCCCGCACGATGGCAACCTCTATCGCCAGAAGGTGCCGGCGGCGGTTCACTGCGGAAACGGTTTTGGAAAGCTGGCCGGCTCAACCCAGATTGCCGAGTTGGGAACGCTGGAGACGCCGATCGCGCTAACCAACACCTTGAGCGTGGCCGCCGGCTTGGTCGGCCTGATCCGTTACACCCTGGCGCAACCGGGGAACGAGGACGTCCGTTCCGTGAATGCCGTCGTCGGCGAAACGAACGACGGGTACCTGAACGATATCCGGGGTATGCACGTCACGCCCGAAGACGTGCTGGCCGCAATCAGCGCCGCCACGTCGGGGCCGGTGAGGGAAGGGAGCGTCGGCGCCGGAACAGGCACGTCGTGCTTCGGCTTCAAGGGCGGAATCGGCACGTCATCCCGCCGTTTGCCGCGGGATCTGGGCGGCTATACCGTTGGCGTGCTGGTGCAATCCAACTACGGCGGAGTGCTCACCATCAACGGAGCGCCCGTGGGCCGCGAACTGGGCAGCTTTTCGCTCAGCGAGCACACCACCGCCGCCCCCGGCGATGGTTCGTGCGTGATTGTTGTGGCCACGGATGCCCCGCTCTCGGCGCGCAACCTTGAGCGGCTGGCCAGGCGCGCCATCCTCGGCCTGGGCCGGACCGGATCGGTGATGCAGAACGGTTCCGGTGATTACGTCATCGCCTTCACCACCGGCTACCGTGTCCCCGATCGGGGCGATGCTCTCGATCCCGCGGTCGCGACGGTTGCGAACAAGGCAATGAACCCGTTGTTCATGGCGGTGGTCGAGGCAACGGAGGAAGCGCTTTACAACTCCCTGTTTCAGGCAACAACGGTCACGGGGATCGGCGGCCATTCGCGGCAAGCTATTCCGCTTGACCGCGTGGTCGAGATCTGCCGGCGCTACGGCGTGCTGAACCTGCAGGAACGGCTGCCGGGCGTAGACACGTCACGGTTCTGATGTCTACCGCCCGCAGCACTTTTTGTATTTCTTCCCACTGCCGCAGGGGCAGGGCTCGTTGCGGCCGTGCTTCGGCTCATCGCGGAAGACGGGCACCGCGTGCTCGGTCTTACCATCACCGGAAGGCTCCCTCCGAGTGGGGAGCCATTGCTTCCAGTCGGCGGCGTAGTTGGCCTCCTCCTCCGGCTCGTGCGCCGGGGCGGACGGGGTCGTGCTGGGCGCTGATTCCAGGGCCCGCCGCTCCGCCTCGCAGTCTTCCCGCACCGTGGCGATGGTGTCGGGCAGCCAATCCTCCACCGGCACGTGCCAGGCCCGGGGTACGCGAGCGCCTTGTCCGTGTTCGAGGCGCTGGATCACGTGCAGCAGTTCCACGTCCAGGGACTGCTCGTACAGCGCTTTGAGCAGTGGCAGCGAGTCGCGGTCGTTGAGCGCCTCCAATACCCAGGCCGGACCCAGGGCCAACGACCGGGTTTCAAATCGATCCGGACACTCGCGGATCATCCGCCGGCAAAAGCGGGCTACGCGCTGCCGCGTGGCGGGGTCCGCCGACTCGCTCACGCACAGCAGTGCCCAGGCCGAGAACCAGCAGTGCAACCGGCAACTCTCCGATTCGATGAGCTGCAACAGGGGCTCGATCAGGATGGGCCCGAGCCGGCCGGCGGCCCGTTCGGCGGCTTCTTCCAGATAATCCAATCCCGTTTCGCTGGCGCGTTTGAGCATGCGGAGCAGGAAGTCCGCCACGGGGCGCCGGGCCTCTTCGTTCAGTCGTTCGGCGGCCAGGGCAAAGACGACGACAGCGCCCAGGTCGGTTAAATCGGATGCGTCGTAGCGCTCCGCACGGGCTTGCCGCATCAGCTCGGCTTCGCCCCGGCGGATCAATTCGTCGAGCACGAGAGGGGATTCGACGGCCGCATCGGCCAGGGCTTGCAGATCCTGCCAGGGGATCTCTTTACGCTGCAATTGAAGTGACTGCCATGGAAGGACGTCTACAGCAACGGTCATGGTACACACCTCCGTCGCCCTTACTCCCTTCAAGGGCATTATAGATCCGGCCGGCGGAGAACGTAGCCGGCCTTGAAAAACGTCCCGGGCTTGTCAAAAGTCGGCCCGGATCGACAATGCACGCATGGCGACAGACACGAGCGGCGAATCCGTGGCATTGGCCCATCATTGGCTGGTCGGAATGCGCGGGGGCGAGAAAGTGTTGGCGGCGCTGGCCGAGTTGTTCCCGGAAGCGCCGGTTTATACGCTGCTTGCGCGTCCGGCACGGCTGGATGCGCCGCTGCGCGCCGCCCGGATCGAGGCGTCGTGGCTACAGCGCTTCGCCTGGATTCCCCACCTGCAGCGCCTGGCCTTCCCGCTGCTGGCTCGCGCGGCCCGGTCGCTGGACGTGTCCGCATACGACGTGGTCATCTGTTCGGATGCGGCCACCATCAAGGGCGTGCGCGCCCGAGCCGATGCGCTCAAGCTCTGCTATTGCCATTCGCCCATGCGTTACGTCTGGGATCTATATGACGAGTATCGCGCCCGGGCCGGGTTGCCTGGCCGCATCGGGCTGAAATTGTTTTCAGGGCCGGTGCGCCGTGCCGATGAGGCCGCAGCGGAGACCGTGACCGCGTTTGTGGCCAACAGCCGGCACGTGGCCGAGCGCATCCGCCGTTGCTATGGCCGGGCCAGCGTGGTCATTTATCCGCCGGTGGATGTCGACTTCCCTGAGCCACTCATCACCCCTGAAGACTTCTATGTGGTGGTAGGGGCGCACGTGGGTTACAAGCGCAACGATCTGGCCATCCAGGCCTGCAACGCCCTGGGCCGCCGGCTGGTGGTGGTCGGCGGCGGGCCGCAGCTCAAGCGGATGCGGCGGCTGGCCGGTCCCACGGTGGAGGTTCTTGGCTGGCAGCCTGACGAGGTGGTGCGTGATTATCTTCGGCGCTGCCGGGCGCTGCTCTTCTGCGGGCAGGAGGATTTCGGCATCGTCCCCGTGGAGGCCCAGGCGGCCGGCCGGCCGGTGATCGCCTACGGGCGCGGCGGGGCCACCGAAACCGTGGTGAACGGCCGGACGGGGGTATTCTTCGGCGAGCAGACCGTCGAGGCGGTCATCGCGGCCATGAAGAATCTGGAAGCCCGTATGAGCGAGTTTTCACCGGAGTCGATTCAGGCGCATGCCCGCCGGTTCAGCGCCGCGCGTTTTCGCGATGAGTTCCGGCGGTTCTATGTGTGGTGTCTGGAATTGTATCGCGCCGGCGGCCCGCATCGCGTGCGGGCGGCGATTGAGCAGGGGGACCTGTTCGCCGGCTGCATGAACGCCGGGTGACCGCCGTTCTCGCGCGACGGTTCGCGGAACTATGAAAGCGGAACGGGCGTCAGTATTGGATCCAACCCATATTGCGGAACAGGATGTGGGCCCACGAGTCTGACCACGGCTGCCGCAGGGCGAACGCCACCGTTATCATCGAAATCAACAGCAGCGAATAACAGATCGCGCGGCCGGCCAGCCGCCGAGCTATCCATTCGATGCCCGCCGGCAGCATCAGCAACCACAGCGGAATCAGCCAGAACAGCCAGCGGGCGCCCTGGACGCCGCCGCCGTAGTTGTTGGTCTTGAACGTGTAGTAACCGATCACCACCGCGCTGATCACCAGCACCAGCAGGGCCAGGACGGGTCGCGGCCGGGCCGGCGCGGGCAGGTACATGCCGATATTGATGAGCAGCAACAGGGCCAGCGGAGCCAGCATGACATAGCCCCGCGGGAGATAGAAGGGGTGATCCGGCAGCAGTGTGGCCGTCGTCTCATCGAACCGCCCGATCAGCGCGCCGTCCATGCGCGCATCGGCGATCACAACCCCCGCCGCTGCCAGCAGCACCACGCTGACCAGGAAGGCCGGGCCAATGCCGGCGTGGCGAAGATGCCGGCCCATGCCCAGCAGGGCCACCAGGAGGATCGGCGTGAGGAAAAAGAACCCGTGGTGTCCGATGAGCAGGTGCAGCAGATAAATGCGCTTGGGCTCGGCCAGGCCGTCCATGCCCGTGGTCGGCAGGGGCATCCAGTAGCTGTCCGGGTAATCGTACAGCCCGCCGGCTTTGCCGAAGTCGGCATACGCCGGCATGAAGGTCCCCATGGCCAGGTAGTTGGTGTACAGAAGGGCCGCCACCGGCAGAATGGCCGGCACGAGCGCGTAGGCCAGTGTCCGTCGCCAGTCCTTCACCAGCAGCATCAGCAGCACCACCGCGGTCAGCGATGCGGCCGGCAGCTCCATCGTGGCCGCCAGCGCCGCGAAGAAGCCCGCCAGCGTGAACCAGTACCATTCGCGCCGCGCGTCATACCAGACCCGCATGGCCGCGAAGAGCGCGAAGAGCCCTGTAAACGCCCCGATCACGTGGTTGTTGAAGGTGATCGACCAGGGGGTGAGATAGGTGCCCAGGGCGGCCACCGCGATGCAGAAGTACCGCGCATAGGTCGATTCCGTGGCTTCGCGCATATACCGGGCGATGAGCCACACGAAGATCATGAACGGAATGGCCTGCAGAATGATCAGCGTCGTCCGCATCACGAACCAGCGATGAATGCGGAAGTCGATCCAGGAGTCGCCCAGGGCTTCGTTGGAAGAGCCATCCTTCGCGCCGTCGGTCTTGCACGCATTGACTACCAGACCGCGGTCACCGGTGATGCGCTCAAGAGCCGGCACCAGCACCGGCTTCAACAGGTCACTGGTCTTTTCGATGGTCAGGACGATGCCCGCCGCGATGGTGGGCAGCAGCGGCGGCTTGCTGGAGTAGTAGTGGTAGGTGCCGTCCTCGCCCTTCTTGGCCACCATGTCGATGGTCCAAAACGGCAGGCGGTCCCGGAAGGGGCCGCTTTGCTTGGTATTCCACCAGGCCCCGTGATCGGGCAGGTATTCGTAGGTGCCGTGCTGGACCAGGTAATAGACGGTATTCCACCGCGAGGCGTCGTTTGGGCAATAGGAGGGATCGGGCTGTTGGAGGATGGTGCCGATCACCAGTCCGCCGCCGAGGAACACGAACAGGGCCGTCAGGTTCAGCAGCGAGCGGCTCGCGGCCGGGGGGTGTTTCAGATCATCGAGCGGCCGGGTGGGTTGCCGGGCAGGAGAAGAATCCGACGCGGGGCCAGCGGTGAGGTTGTATTCCGTTGGGGGTTCGTTTAAGGGCATGGATTCCTCACTATGCGCTGTGAAATCTCAAATTTCTTAATTTCAGATTTCAGATCTCAAATTTCAGATTTCGGATCTTGGATCTCGAATTTCGGATTTCAGGTCTCAGGCCTCGCCACACCCGATTCGCGATCCTGGTTTTCCGTTCCGGCGGCGCACCAGCCGACCCGCTCTGAAACTGTATACAGTTCTTCTGCCGGCCGGGTGGCGGCCACCAGTTCCGCCACCAGCCCGATCGCGATCAGGATCAACCCGGGAACAACGCCCAGCAGCGGCGATACGATGGGCCCGATCCCCGGGAGGTAACTCAATAGCCAGGCCGCAATGCAGAACAGACCGGCCATGCCGATGACGTGCTGGGGCCGCCAGCGGTAGCGGGTCAGGACCCAGACGGTGAGCAGGTCCAGAAAGCCCTTGGCGAAACGCGTGAAGCCGTACTTGCCCACGCCGGTGGTCCGGGCCCGGTGCAGGGTGGGGATCTCCGTCACGCGAAAGCCCCGCGCTGCCGAGAACACGCCCAGGAAGCGGTGGAACTCACCGTGAATCCTGATCTCGCGCAATACCTGCCGCCGGAAGCACTTGAACCCGCAAACATGGTCGTGCAGGCGCACGCCGGTCAGCCAACCGATCATCCGGTTGAAGATGCGCGAGGGATAGACCTTGTGCCAGGGGTCGTAGCGGCGCTGCTTCCACCCGCTGACCACGTCCCAGCCCTCATCCAGCTTGGCCAGGAAACGCGGTATTTCCACCGGCGGGTCCTGCAGGTCGGCGTCCATCATGAACACGGGGTCGCCCTCGGCCACGGCGAAGCCGGCCATCAGCGCGGCCGCCTTCCCGTAGTTCCGGCGGAAGCGCAGCCCGCCGATCCGGGGATCGGCCTGGGCCAATTCGACGATCCGGCTCCAGCTCGCATCCCGGCTTCCGTCGTCCACGAACACGATCTGCACGGGGTAGCCGTTGACGTCGGCGACGGTGAATATTTCTTGTGCGAGCGTGTGCAGCGAGTCCTGCTCGTTGTACACGGGAACGACAATACTAATTAGGCGAGGCAACATAAGGGCGTCATTGTGGGGGAGACCACCCGGGATGGCAACTGTGAGGGCAGGCTATTTTTCAGGCGGGTCTCTCGCCCGCCGCAGGGTTCAGGGGGGCTGGGGCCTGTCCCGAAGGGGTTCAGCAAACCGTGTGGCCCAGGCATCCTGCCGGTATCTGCACCGGTAAGACGCCTGGGCCACACCTGCCAGGATTGACCATTATCGGACAGCCCCGGATCCGCAATGGGACAAGCTCTTGCTCACCTCAAGACGGACCGCAATGGGATGAGGTCTTGCTTACCTCAAGACGGCACCGGATCCGCAATGGGACGATGTCTTGCTTGCTATAAGACCGGTCTCGATTCGCGATAAGACAGACCCGGATTTGCCATAAGGCAGAGCCGGATGCGCTTACCTTTTCACTTTCTCACTTTCTCACTTTCCCACTTTCGCACGCTTCCTACCCCTCCCGCCGTGCTGGGCAACACCGGCGGCGAATGCCTCGCGTCTTAAGACCCCGGCGTCACCGGCTGGGTCCATGCCACTTCCACATCCCCCTCTCGGAACGGGTTAGGATGCTTGGCGTCCGAGATCACCTTCGCCCGGACGTAAATCTCCTGGCCGGTGAGCGTGTACTTGGGGTTGGTTCCCGACACTTCGGACAGCACCTTGCCGATCTCCGGGTTGCTCCGATCCGGGGGCGCCGCCGCAGACCCGCGCGAATCGCGGAAGTTCTTCAGGGTCCCGATGAACTGCGTCTTGTAGGAGACGCCCGGCCGGGCCTGGATGCGCAGCTCCAGCGTATTGTCTGCAAAGCGAACGTCGTCGAGCACCACGCCGGTGGTGGCATAGAAGTCGCCCCGCTCCAAGGCGTCCACGATGTGTTGCGGCGTCAGGTAGCGTGACCGGACCATGACCCACCCGCGCCCCGGGTTGGCCGACTTGATCTCCCAGTTCACGTAGTTGTGGGCGTCGTCCGAGGCCATGCCGTACATGATCCCCAGGTTCAGGTCCGTCAGCCGGCGGGCCAGGGCAATGTCCCACATGCGCTCCACGGCCGGGCGCTCGTCATCGCCGTAGTTGTGCACCATGGGATGACCATTGTGCACCTCGAACAACCTGTCCCCGCGCAGCCGCATGAGGTCCTCGACCGTGACCGCCCAACCGAAGTTGGGGTGATTCAGATGGGCAATCATCGGTTGCCCGGTCCGCTTGCGCTGTTCCATCACAGCATCGATGTTGTTCTGGATGGTCTCCAGCACGGTTTTGCCGCCGGGGGGCTTGATCGTCTCCTTCAGGTTCACGCCATTCACGTGAATGGGTTTCCGCTCGCAGGAGTCGCTGAGTTCCTCGCCCGGGATCAGCAGGAATTTGCCGGCCTCCTCGAACAACGGCCGGAACTCGGCCAGTGTCTTAAGCCGGTACTCGGTCCGGCCCTCCCGGGTGCGTGTCTCGACCCAGTCGGGGCCGAAGGTCTTCACGTAAATTTCCACCGCCTGGAGGAGAATCTGTTGTCTCTCGGGGTTTTTATGATTGGGGAACCACCATTTCTCATGGTCGGCCATGATGTTGTGGTCGCTGAGCACCAGGAAGTTGTAGCCGTGATCCTTGTACCACTTGACGGCCACCTCGGGGGCGGTGTCGGCGTCGCTCCACCAGGTGTGCGTGTGGGTGTTGCCCTTGAACCAGCGAGGTTCCGGTCGCTCTCCACTCTGGGCCAGGGTGGATCCGGCCAAGAGGGTAATACCAGCAATTGTCAGCACGATACGTCGGGTTATGTGTTTTTGGCTCATGGAAGCAGATTTTAGATGAGAACCTTTGGCGAGGGAAGGACCAAGTATTCAATGTGAAATCTTCACTCTTCAGGTAAGATGGGGTTTGTGCCCCTTGTCTGGGGCAGGGTTGAAGTGGTTATGAGCGGCGTTCAGTTCATCTACCGGCGAATGGCGGCGGGGGCGCTATGCCTGGGTCTGTATGGCCTGTGGGTGGCGTGTCTGCGTTTGCCGGCGTCGATGCCGGCAGGTACGCGCGTGGCCTCGTGGGCGTGGGCCCTGGGGCTGTTCGCCGGCGCGGGCATGGTCCTGGCCGCTGCCGCAGGCACGCTGGCCATTCTGGGCGCCCGACCGTTTCGGTGGCCATGGCGGCCGAGGGCGGCGGCCGTGATCGAGACGGCTTTGCTGATTCCCTTTCTGATCTGGTTGACGCTCAATGAGATTACCTACAGCGTCACTTCTGAAGTGATCGGCTATGGCACGCTGAGGATGATTTGGGCGAACCCGGCCGCCACCTGGGAGGCGGCCTGGGAAATGGGCATGCCCTATCTGCTCGGCGCTGGCGTGGCCGTGTGGGTGATCGCCGCGGGCGCATGGTGGCTGTCGCACCGCTCGTTCCGCACCCTCTGGCCCACTGGGGGGCGGGCATCCTGCCCGCCTGCATCCTGCCCCTCCGCCGGAGGGCGGGCATCCTGCCCGCCTTTGGGTGTGGCGCTGGCATCCGGTCAGGGTTCAGGAGAACCGGCGTCGCGCCGATCTACTGCCTGCTGCCCGGCGGCGAGGGAAGGCTTGGAAGATGCGGCGCCTTGCCCGTCCGTGGACCTTCCGGCCCGCCGCCGCAGGCCTTCCGCTCACCGTCTGGCCGGCTCCATGACTGGGGGATTGATCGTCCTCGCCGGCCTGCTCACTTGGCAGGTCCACACCCGCCCCAGCGAAGCCCTTACCGCCGTCTGTCGCTCGGCCCCGCCGTTGCGGGCCCTGAATGTCACCCGCGCCCTGCTGGGCCTGGGCTTCGACGGCCCGCTGGACCTGCGTCCGGGCGCCCCCATCATCAGCGAGCTCGAATACCAGGCCCGCATGGGCGCGCCCCACGAGCCGGCCCCCAACGTGGTCTTCATCGTGCTCGAATCCGTTCCGGCCAAGGCCCTGCACTGCTACGGCTATCCCCGCCCGGACGTCTCCCCCCACATGGATGCCCTGGCGGCCGGCGGCGTCCTGTTCGAGCACTGCGTAAGTACCGCGTCCTTCTCCAGTTACGGGCTGGTCTCGCTTCTTACGTCGTTGCACATGCTCCGTGCCGAGTACAACGACCACTTCAAGGATACGTCGTTTCCGCACTATTCATTGCCGCGGGTCCTCAAGCTGGCCGGCTATCAGTTGGCCCTGTTCAGCAGCGGTAATGAGGCCTTCGACAACCTCAACCAGTTTGCGCCGCCGGCCGATTTTGACGAGTACTTTTCGCTCGACGTGGCCGACGTGCCCAAGCCCGACTGCATGCGCCTGTCCGACCATTACGCGGTCGAGCGTTTCGAGGCCTGGATGGCTCGCCGCAAGGACCCCCGCCCCTTCTACTGCGGCTTTTATCTGCAATCGACGCATTTCAACTATGAAGTGCCCGAGCCCTGGGCCTCTTATTACCAGCCTGTGCCGCCGCTTTACTCTAACGGCAGTGGTATCATTCACATCCCCCCGGACGTGCTGCCCCTGTTGAAAAACCAGTACGACAACGCGCTGCGTTTCTCGGATTACTGGGTGGGGCGGATTCGCGCGGCCCTGGAGAAGGCCGGCGTTTTCGACAACACCATCGTGGTCATCGTCAGCGACCACGGCGAAGCCTTCATGGAGCACGGCCTGGCCCGCCACGGCGTGGCCCTGTGGGAGGAAATGATCCACATTCCCTTCATCCTCTACGCCGGCCCCGCCGTCCGCGCGCGTCTGGATCGCCCCTGGCCCTCGCGCGTAACGGCCACTGTCTCCGGCGTGGATGTTGCCCCCACAGTGGCCGGATTGGTCGGCATCCAACCGCATCCAAGCTGGCAGGGGCTCGACGTGCTGGCCCCCGGTTACACGGGCCAGGACCGCCCGGTGTTCTCTGTTCTGCAACTCACCCGCTGGCAGGAAGCCATTGTGTTTAATGGGTTTAAGTACATCTACGACCTGACCGACGTCCGGCCGCAGCTTTTTGATCTTCGCAACGACCCCGGCGAAAAAGTGGATCTGGTGCAGCAGTGGCCGGAGCTGGCCGGCGTCATGAAAGACGTGCTGGGCGCCTGGCACACCCGTCAGTTGCACTATTACGCCCCAACCAACCGCCCCTTCACCCACTACCTGGGGCGCTTCGAGCCGGACCCGGCCGTGGTGGAGCGTTTTCACGCCGCCATCCGTCAGTTACCCTCCGAGCTTCCACCCCGACCCTGAGGCCACCTTCGCCCTCTGTCTCCCGGTTCTGCCCTCCCTGAGTCCTCAGGCCAGTTTTTCGCCCTAATTTACTGTTCGTAGCGACCCTTGCCCCTCGTTGGCAAGTAAGAGTAGAATAACATGCGCTGGCCTGAGCCCTCGCCTGCGACGGGGTCGGTCAGGGGATGCAGAGTTGCGGCGGGCGCCCCTCCAAACCCCGGGGCGCTGGTTGCGGATGAACGGTTTCCCCCAGGTGAACGCCCACAATCCATGGCCCGAAAACAAAAAAAGCTCGGCGAGATCCTTGTCAGTTGGAATGTCATCAGCCAGAAGTCTCTCGAAGACGCTCTCGTCTATGCAACCGAGCACCATAAGCGCATCGGTGAAGCGCTGGTGGAACTCGAGCTTTGCAAGGAGGAGGACGTCACCAAGGCGCTGGCGGCGCAGTTCGATCTGGCCTACGTGGATCTCGATAAGAACTCGGCGATCAAGGCCAACCTCGATCTGATCCCGGAAAAGATCATGAAGGCCCACCAGGTCCTGCCCCTGGGCCAGACCGACGGCAAGCTGCAGGTCGTCGTCTCCGACCCCCTGGATCTGGAAACCCTCGACGTTCTGCGGTTCCGGCTCAACCCCAACATCGAAGTGTCCCTCGCGCCCCCCTCCAAGATCAAGCGGTTCATCGATACCTTCGTGGCCGACGCCGAAAGCCGCGATCGCATCAAGCAGACGATGGACTCCATCGACCTGGACCGGCCGGAGGAAGAGGATGATCTGGCCAAGGTGGCCGGCGATGACGCCGACGCGCCCATTATCAAGCTGATTAACCAGCTTATCGGCGAGGCGGTGCGCATGCGGGCCAGCGATATCCACATCGAGCCGATGGCCGACCGGGTCCGCGTACGCTATCGCGTGGACGGCGTGTGTATGGAGCGCGAGCGCGTGCCCAAGTCCGTCCAGGGGGCCGTGACCGCCCGCTTCAAGCTGATGGCCGGCATCGATATCGCCGAAAAACGCATCCCCCAGGACGGCCGCATCAAGCTCAATATCGGCGGCAAGCAGATCGACTTCCGTGTCAGCTCCCTGCCGTCCTACCACGGCGAGAGCATCGTGCTGCGTATTCTGCGCCCCGATTCCGTACGCGTGGGTATCCAGTCCCTGGGCTTCGAGCAGGATGACTATGAGACATTCATGAAGATCATCCGCCGGCCCAACGGCATCTTCCTGGTGACCGGCCCGACCGGTTCGGGCAAGACCACTACGCTCTATTCGGCGCTGCAGGAGCTCAACCGCCCAGACAAGAAGATCATCACCGCGGAAGACCCGGTCGAGTACAACTTCCCGGGCATGAACCAGTGCCAGGTTCGCGAAGAAATCGGGCTGTCCTTCGCCCGCATCCTCCGGGCCATGCTGCGTCAGGCGCCCAACATCATCCTGGTCGGCGAGATTCGCGATCTTGAGGTGGGCGAAGTGGCCATCCAGGCGGCCCTCACCGGCCACCTGGTCTTCAGCACCCTGCACACCAACGACGCGCCCAGCGCCATCACCCGTCTGATCGACATGGGCATCAAGCCCTTCCTGGTGGCCAGCTCGATCCAGGCGGTCATGGCCCAGCGCCTGATCCGCGTGATCTGCGAGGAGTGCAAGGAGGACGAGCCCAACCCCAACCCGCACCTGCTCCGGCTGCTGCGCTTTACGGACGACGAACTGCGCGGCCGGACCCTCAAACGCGGTCGCGGCTGCAAGCGCTGCAACGGCACCGGCTGCCGCGGGCGGTTGGGTATCTTCGAGATGATGACCCTGACCAACGAAATCCGCGAACTGGCCTTCAACCGGGCTTCCACCAGCCAGATTCGCAAGGCGGCCCGCGCCGCCGGCATGCGCAGCCTGCTGGATGACGGAAAACTCAAGATCCTTCGCGGAGTCACCACCCTGGAGGAAGTCGCCAAGCACGCCCAGGGCGAGGGCGTCCTGATCGACGAGTAAGAAGTCAATGACGGATGGCGAAATCAGAATGATGGATCAATGACGAATGCCCTGATGACGAATGATGAAGCAAGCCGAGGTTGCCCGCCCCGTTTTGTCATTCGGATTTCGTCATTCGGGCTTTTTCGACATTGGGATTTCGTCATTCGACGTTCTGAGTCAAGGAAGTTGAGACGATGAGTACGCTCCACATAGACCGTATCCTCGAGACTTGTATCAAACGCGGCGCCTCGGACATCCACCTGACCGTCGGCCGGCCGCCGGTGCTGCGGCTGCACGGCCACCTGCGCTCCCTGGAGACCAAGGTTCTCGAACCGGAGGATACCGTCGCGCTGATGAAGGCCATCACCCCGGACCGCAACCAGCAGGAAATCCAGGAGGAAGGCGGCACCGACTTCGGTTTCGCCTACCGGGACGCCGGCCGGTTCCGCGTGTCCGTTTTCCGTCAGAAGGGCAATCTGGCCATCGTGCTGCGTCTGATTCCCTCGCGGCTCCTGAGCTTTAAGGACATCGGCCTGCCGTCCATCTGCGCCGCCCTGTGCCGGCGGCCGCGCGGCCTGTTCCTGGTCACCGGTCCGACCGGCTCGGGCAAGACCACCACGCTGGCCTCCATGATCAATTACATCAACGAAAACCTCGATCGCCACATCGTGACCGTCGAGGAGCCCATCGAGTATTACCATACCCACAAACGATCGCTGGTGAACCAGCGCGAGGTGGGTAACGATGTGCCCAGCTTTGCCGAGGCTCTCCGCCGCGTGCTGCGTCAGGACCCGGACGTCATCCTCGTCGGTGAATTGCGTGACCTGGAAACAATGGAAGCCGCCATCCGCGCGGCCGAGACCGGTCACCTGGTCTTCTCCACCGTTCACACCACCGGCTGCCAGGGTACCGTCAACCGTATCATTGACGCCTTCCCCCACGAGCAGCAGGAGCAGATCCGCGTGCAGCTCTCCACCACGCTCATCGCGGTGCTCTCGCAGGCCCTCTGCCCGCGGCTGGAGAAGGGCATGGTCGCCGCCTACGAGTTCATGGTGGTCACGCCGGCCATCGCCAACCTGATTCGCGAAAACAAGACCTTCCGTATCGACTCGGCCATCCAGACCGGTAAGAAATACGGCATGCAGCTCCTCGATGAGCACCTGTTCGATCTGTACAAGGAAAAAATCATCAGCGCCGAGGAGTGCATCGATAAGTCGCGCCACCCCGGCGAAATGCAGGAAAAGGTGGAGGCCTTCGAGAAGGGCATTCCGCTCCCGGCCGGCAGCCCAGGCAAGCCCGGTGGCAAAGAAGGCGAAGAGCCCGAACTGCCCCCGCAGGTAAAGGCCTGACAGGCGAGGGACCAGCGGCGGGGGGCGAGTACGAAAATCAGAGCCCCGAGCGCAAGCGAGTGGAGATGAACCAGCCCCGAACGCGAGCGAAGGGGGGTTGAATTGGCCCCGAGCGCGAGCAAGGGGCTCGACGAAGGCGCAAATGAATGAGCCCGAAGCGCAAGCGAGGGCCAAGCCCCGAAGGGGCGAGACTTAATAGCCGGAGGCGCAAGCCCCCGGAGGCGATCACGTAAACCCTGCGAGCCCCCGAGGGGGGTGACAGATGGAACACCAGGGGCTGCGTGATAGTGGAGACGAAAACATCAGAATCCGGCGACCGGCCGCCACCGGGGAGAAAGGCCCCGCCCCTGGCGGCTGGTGGTGGTGATGCCCACGGCGGTCCTTACAAAGGTCGTGCGCTGGGGCGTATTCTGATCCGAATGGGCAAGTTGGATCGCTCTCAGGTCGGCCAGGCCCTCGAAGTGCAACATCGGCAGGGCGGGCCGATCGGGCAGGTCCTGATAAACTTGGGTCACGTCAACGAATCCGACGTGCGGATGGCATTGGCGGCCCAGGCGGATTGATCGAAAATCCGATAGGTGCGCAAACATGGCGGACATAGTAAAATCCCCAACCTCCGGTTCCGGCGAGCAGCAGCCCCCGCGCCGCCCCACGCCCCCCCGCGCCGGCGGCGGCAAGATGCCGCCCGTCAGCCAGCTCAAGGGCCGGCCGCTCGGACGCATCCTCATCAAGATGGGCAAGCTGAACCGAACCCAGGTCGGCGAGGCCCTCGAGCTGCAGAAGAAAAACGGCGGCCCCATCGGCCAGATCCTGGAGTCGCTCGGATATGTCACCGAATCCGACGTTCGCATCGCCCTGGCCGCCCAGGTGGGCATGGAACCGGTCGAGCTGAGCCGCTTCGACATCCCCCCCGAGGTCATCGCTCCGGGTCCGGCCCAGATGGCCCACACCTACCGCATCATCCCCATCGACTATGAGCCGGCCTCCAAGCTGCTCTCCATCGTGGTCGACGACCCGGCCAACTTCCAGGCCACCGACGACCTGAAGACCCTCCTCGGCGTCCAGATCAAGGCCTCCATCTGCAGCCCCGAGGACATGAGCGCCGCCCTGACCCGCTTCTACCCCGAGGACCAGGTCGAATCCATCAATGACTTGATCAACGAGTTGGCCGGCGACGAAGATCTCTCCAAGTTCGAGGGCCGCGGCGAAAGCATCGACCTCGACGAACTCAAGGAACTGGCCGAGTCCAACCCGGTCAAGAAGCTGCTCAACCTCGTCCTCCTCCAGGCCATCAAGGACAAGGCCTCCGACATTCACTTTGAGCCTTTCGAGGACGAGTACAAGATGCGCTACCGCATCGACGGCGTCCTCTACGAGATGGTGCCTCCGCCCCGGCACATCGCCATGGCCATCGCCAGCCGCATCAAGGTCATGGCCAACCTGAACATCGCCGAACGCCGCCTGCCCCAGGACGGCCGTATCGAACTCCAGGTCGGCGGCAACCCCGTGGACCTCCGCGTCAGCGTGCTGCCCACCATGTTCGGCGAAAGCGTGGTCATGCGTGTTCTCGACCGCGGCAACGTCCGCCTGAGCCTCGACCGCATCGGCATGCGCGACGACGATCTGGTCATCTTCCGCCAGTTGATCGATAAGCCCAACGGCATCATTATCAACACCGGCCCCACCGGGTCCGGTAAAACCACCACGCTGTACTCCGCGCTCAATGAACTCAACACCATCGACGTAAAGATCCTCACCGCTGAGGACCCCGTCGAATACGACATCGATGGCCTGATCCAGTGCCAGATCAACCCCGAGGCCGGCCTGACTTTCGCCAAGTGCCTCCGCAGCTTTCTGCGCCAGGACCCCGACATCATCCTCGTCGGCGAAATCCGCGACCTCGAAACGGCGCAAATCGCCGTGCAGGCCTCTTTGACCGGACACCTGGTCTTCACGACCCTTCACACGAACGATGCTCCGTCGGCCATCGCGCGTCTGGTGGACCTCGGCGTGGAGCCATTCCTCATCACCGCGACGCTGGAAGCCATCGTTGCTCAGCGTCTGGTCCGGCGGATCTGTGAGAATTGCAAGGAAGAGTTCCATCCAACTGAAGAAATGTTGATGGAGCTCGAATTGAGGCCGGAGGACGTCAAGGACAAGGTTTTCATGTACGGCCGGGGTTGCGATTACTGCAACAACACCGGCTACAAGGGGCGATTGGGTCTCTTCGAAATGATGGTCATGAACGATGAGATGCGCGACCTGATCATGAAACATGCCTCGACCAACGTCCTGCGGACCGCGGCCCGCAAGGCCGGGATGAGAAGCTTGCGGGAATCCGGTTTATTGGCCATCTATGAGGGCCTCACCTCTATCGAAGAGGTGGTCCGCGAGACGATTATGGAAGAGCTGTAGGAGAGAAATGGTTAATGTCTAACGAAGCCCAATCGCGGAAGGCCTGATGGCGAAAGGGAGCTGGCTCCTTTAGTCATTAGACATTAGTCGTTAGACATTAGACATTTAGGCGTCCAGGCGGGGAGTGGATTGAAAGAGCGGGTGATGTTCCGCCCATTATGGGAGCCGTGTCATGCCAACCTTTGAATACGAGGCCATGAATCAGGCCGGTCAGGAGGTCAAAGACCGGATCGAGGCCGCCTCCACCGAGGATGCCCTGGCCCTGATCCGCAGCAAGGGCTTCTACCCGACCAAGCTTCGTCAGAAGGGGGGCAAGAAGGCCGCTGCCGCCGGAAAGGGCGGAGGGGGCGCTCCGGGGGCCAAGAAAAAGAAGAGCGCCGGCGGCTTCGGTAAGGTCAAGACCAAGGAAATCACCCAGTTCACCCGTCAGCTTTCGACCCTTCAGGATGCCGGTTTGCCCATTTTGCGCAGCTTGCGCATTCTCGAACAGCAGCAAAAGCCCGGCATGCTGCGAGTCATTATCCGAACCGTCGCCGACGACATTGAGGGTGGGGCCACGTTGTCCGAGGCCATGGCCAGCCATCCCAAGGCGTTTGACCGCCTTTACTGCAACATGGTGGCCGCGGGCGAGACCGGCGGTGTGCTCGACGTCATCCTCCAGCGTCTGGCCGACTTCATGGAAAAGGCCCAGCGCCTGAAACGAAAAGTCGTCGGGGCCATGATTTACCCCATCGTGGTCATCACCTTCGCCGTCCTGATCGTGGCCGGCATCATGATCGTGGTGGTGCCCAAGTTCAAGGAAATCTTTAAGGATTTCAATACGGCCCTGCCCGGTCTGACGGTCATGCTGATCAACATATCAGAGTGGTTCGTGGCCGGAACTCCGCCCGGCTGGGTTGTGTTGCTATGCAGTCCCATTGCCTTTGTGCTGGGCACCAAGTTGCTCAAGAAATCGGAGGCCGGCCGTTACGGCCTGGACGTGGTCAAACTCAAGATCCCCATTCTGGGCAACATCCTGGCCAAGACGGCCGTGGCCCGTTTCACGCGAACGCTGGGGACGCTGCTGGCGGCGGGCGTGCCGATTCTGGAGGCCCTGAACATCACCCGCGAAACGTCCGGTAATGAGGTTTACGGCCGGGCCCTCAAGAGCGTGCACGACGAGATCCGCGAGGGCGAGTCTTTCGCCAACCCGTTGCGGGCGGCCAAGATCTGCGACTCCATCGTCGTCAACATGATCGACGTCGGCGAGGAGACCGGCGATCTGGACAAGATGTTGATCAAGATCGCGGACAACTACGACGAAGAGGTCGAGACCCTGGTGGACGGCCTGGTGAGCCTGCTCGAGCCGATCATGGTGGTCGTGCTGGGCGGTATCGTCGGCTTTATCGTCGTGGCGTTGTTCCTCCCGCTGGTCACGCTGATTAACAGCGTCTCCGGCGGCGGATGATGCCCAGGGACCAGGGGCGGGATGAAGACGGAGAAATGGAGCGATAGGGAATGGAGAGAGGGGGGGCGGTAAGGCCCTGCTCGCTCTGGATTGGCTGTACGTTGCATGGTACGATATAAATGGGACCTGAGCTCGGGAGATTGTGGCCGACGCTCGCCCCGCCCGCTTGGCCTGCCGGAGAGTTCGGTGACCTGAAGGATCCTTCTTCACAGGAGTCGATGGTTATGACAACGCCGCGTGTTTTTTCTTCCCGTCGCAGCGCCTTCACGCTCGTCGAGCTGCTGACGGTCATTGGCATTATCTCTCTCCTGATCGGGATCCTGGTTCCCTCTCTGGCCCGCGCCCGTGACATTGCCAAGAAGGCCAGCACCCGGGCTGAGTTGGACGCGATCAGCAAGAGCCTCAGCATGTTCGAGAATGATTACCAAAGCCTCCCCGAGAGCAGCTCCGACCGGATAGACCCGATCACGGGTCTGCCCGGTGCGGGCAGCAACAACCGACTCATGGGGGCGCACTGGCTGGCCCGGGCCATGGCCGGCCCTGATTTCCAGGGAGTGGATATCGGCGGTCATTTCCTGAAGGACCGGGAGAAGGTCTCCGTGGTCGATGGCCATATTACCAGCGTCACCAGTGGCGGAAGCGGGATCCCATTTGCCACTGCTGCCACCGCCGACCGCAAGGGCAGCTATCTGGAGAGCGCGAAAGTCCTGGCCCGTGACACCGACAACCGGCTGCAGCAAATCCGCTCGCCGGGGACCGGTCGGCTGGTCATTATTGATTCCTTCAACTGGCCGATCCTGTACTACAAGGCGAATCCCCGCGCGCGTCACTCTTTCAGCAATACCAATTCGAGGTTCGGCCCCAACGAGCCGCTGGGTATCTATAACCTGAGTGACAATATCGAGATCACCGGTGACGGCAGCTCCGGCAGCGGTTGGGATTTCGCCGGCAGCGGTGTGAGTCACGGCCTGGGCTACTTCGGCCCGGACCAGTCGACTATCCTCAGTAGCCCTGACTCGGTTCACTCGGATCTTCCACCGGCCACAACGCATCGAGGGAAGTCGTTCGTGGACTATCTCCACGAGCATCGTACCCACGAGACCGGCAACGTGATCAAGCCGGTCAAGCCGGAGAGCTTTGTGCTGATCTCGCCGGGCAAGGACGGCATCTACGGCACGGATGACGATGTGAACAACTTCAGCGACTAAGCGGCGGAGGCGGGCGCGCTGTCCGCCTCTTGTGTATCGTCCGGCGTCAGCGCCGGCCGTTGGAGGAGAGGAAAAGAAGCGACTGCAGCCAGCGGCACAGGAAAGCAAGGAGCGGACCATGAATACCATCCACCGCCATCGTCTCGCCCGCCGCCAGCCGGCCAGGGCTTTCACCCTTGTCGAGCTGATGGTGGTCATCGGCATCATCAGCCTGCTGATCGCCATTGCCCTTCCGGCCTTCAGCGCCGCCCGCACTGCGGCCAAGCGGGCCAGCACGGAGGCGATGATCAGCACGCTGAGCACCGGCGCTGATATGTTCCACGCCGACAGTGCGCTGGGCGGAGCTTACCCGCCGTCGGTTAGGACCTTTGTCCAGCCGAACCCGATCAACAACAGCAAGATCGCGGTATGCGGGGCGAACCTGCTGGTCTGGGGGCTGGCCGGCGCGGACCTGCTGGGCACGCCGGGGTTCCGAGATTTGGATAACAGCGGGACGAACGATATATTTGGCGGATGGACCAACGACATGGGCTCCAATCCGGCCCAGCCTCGGGTGAACTTGTACGCCCTGTCCGGCACCAAGCCGTACCATCCGCGTTCGGGGCCCTATGTTGACCTGAGCAAGGTCAGATTGACCAAGCAGATGGCCCCGAACTCGCTGGATTTCCAGGTGCCGGCCGGCGGCGGTTTTCTGAATTCTCACGCTTTCCTGGACGCCTGGGATCAGCCCATCCTCTATTACAAGGCCAACCCCAACGCGAAATACATCGCCGATGAAGGCAGCGTGAATGAGGGTAGGTCGGCGGTTGAGTACTACGCACCGGGCGGTCGGTACGCCCCCAGCGGCATCTACAATCTCTTTGACAACGCCATCATCACTACCGATCCCGGCATGGATTTCGGCGCGGGGCGGGCCCACTTTTCTCCGGACCGCAACGCCACCAACCCGCGGCCCATGTTGGGGAACCCGACAGTGTCGCCGACGAATTCTGCGTTCGAGTCCCAGAACCCGCCCGGCTCTTTCGTCCGACACATTTTTAACCCCAGCATTTCCGCAGTAGCCACACCCCATCGGCCTGACTCGTTCATCCTGTTGTCGGCCGGTGCGGACGGGTTGTTCGGGACCGCTGATGATGTGGCCAATTTCCCGATCAACAAGTGATCGGAACGCCGGCCGGGGGCGAGCGCCTTGCCCGCCTTCACGTGAGACAGGCGGAACGCCCGCCGCAATCATCATGAGGCCGTGCCGTAGTCTTCGCTATAACAGGAACTTAGGAGCCCCCGTCGTCCCCGGTGTGGGCTCTTGCATGAGGGGGCGGAGGCCAGGCCGACTGCCGGCCCATTGGCCTGACACCTGGAATCTGGGAAGATGGAGATGCCATGACAAGAAGCGCTCAGCCATCAGCGATCGGCCCTCAGCCCGTGTGCGGCTGCTCTGTGAGCAGTGCGGGCGCAGGCCACGGGATTGTGAGCAGTGCAAGCATATGCCCCGGTGCCGGGCGCGGCGCTCGATCCGCCATCCGCAATTCGCAATCCACGACCGGACTTCGCCGCTTCGGCTTCACGCTCGTTGAGATCGCCATCGTCTTCGCCATCATAGCTGTCCTGGGCGTGGTGATCGCCATGGTCAGCACCAAAGCCCGCACCGCCGCCAAGGTCAAACAGACCCGCGCGATCATGGAAAGCGTGATGATGGCACTGGCGGAGTACAGGATGGTTTATGGAGACCTGCCGCCACAACCCTTCGATCCGGATGATGTGCCACCTCCAGACAGCCCTTTCGGATTCAGAACGTTACCACCCGGCAGCGATCAGTTTCGTTTTGACTTCTTCCGCGAGCCCAACGGTTCTCCGGGAGATTACCAGGATGATCCGCCCGCCCGGGGTGACGAGGTACCGGCTAAGAATTCGCCGGGGACAGTCGCATATTCTGTCAAACCTGCACCCTCTCTGGCAGCCAAGTTCGAGCCTGACAATCTACGCATTTATGGAATCCAGGCGCTCTACGCCAGGCTTAGCAGTGAGCCGAACTCAAAGCGGGTTCTCAGCAAGCTCCCGCCGTCGTGCCTCGGGAGGGGTTCGCATAAGGACGCTTCCGGCAATTTAGTAGTTGGCAGCATAGATCCCGAAATGGGTTTTCAGGAGGCGGGAAGCATGGTGGCCATGAGCCCGCCCGGTACTCGTATCAAGTACGACCCAGGTGATTCCACTCTCCCTGGCCGCGTGTACGAGGCCCTGATCCTTCTGGACGCCTGGGGCAGGCCCATGTACTACGACTGGGGCAGGCCCATGTACTACGACAAGGACAACACCGCGAACAACCACCAGCCTGCTCTGCAATCGGCTGGACCGGATGGGCTTTTCGGGACCGACGACGATATTTGGAGCTTTAAGAAGTGACCGGCGCGCGCAGCCAGTTCGGGACGATTCGAAGCACTGGGGCCGCGGGCCTCAGGCCGCCATCTCCGCTTGTGAGACTGCACGGCTGGCGAAAAAGGGAGGTGCGCGCCGGCTTTACGCTGGTCGAGTTGGTGATCGTGTTCGCCATCATCGCCATCCTGGTGGCGCTGGCCGTTCCGTCTCTCTCCGGCCTGACTCGCGTGTCCAGCGAGGGGGCCATACGAACCACGATGCGCAGCCTCTTTGCCTCCGCGCGGATGCGGGCGGCGGCCACGCAGCGCTACGTGGGGATTCGTTTCCAGCAGGATGCGGAAGGCCGGCAGTACGCCGTCATGCTCCAGCAGGTTGAGCCGTCCGAGTACTTTCCCAACGGCTGCCCGGCCTACCACATGCAATGCACCTTCCTGACCCTCACTGCGGTTGGAGAGGAACCGCTCCAACTGCCCAGGGGAGTTGAGCTGGCCCAGGGCGACGTGGGCTTGGCGGCGGCCCCGGAGGCCGAATTCGAACCCGACCCGGTTAGAAAGGTCATTCCTGCAACTACCTTCACGGTCGTCTTCTCGCCCTCAGGCCAGATCGTTCGCCGCCAGGTGCACGTGACTCAGCGGCCGGACCGCTGGTTCAGGGCTTCCAGCGGCAACTTTACGGTCCGAACATGGCATGACCCGGTCTTCAATCTGGCTAAGCG
This sequence comes from Phycisphaerae bacterium, assembly GCA_012719955.1. Lineage (GTDB taxonomy): Bacteria > Planctomycetota > Phycisphaerae > UBA1845 > PWPN01 > JAAXZI01. Next base: position 55,075 of record JAAXZI010000090.1, read on the forward strand.
CGGAAAGTTCCTGCCGGATGTGATCGATGAGTCGCCCCCGGTGCCCAAACCGCTGCCGCCGGACGACCCTGATGATCTCGAATTAGATACCGATCCGGACCCGCAGACTGGCGATGGACCCAACACGGGCAAACGGAACACGCCGGACACGGCGCTCTACGAGATGAGCCAGAATTCCGTCTGGGTCTATGAACATCAGAAACGGCTTGATGCCGGTGCGACGCCCTTCGCCGGTTATATTCAGCAGCAGGGCACGCTGATTCCGTTGAACGTCTACACCGGCGCGCCGGTGAATACGCGACAGTGAGGTGGCTGCCGATGCCCGCAAGTGCGTACAAAATGAGCTCAAGGAACCGAACGAGGCGAGCCTTCTCGCTGGCCGAGATCATGATCGCCATCGGCATCCTGGGCGTGGGCATGCTCATGGTCGCCGCCACCTTCCCCGTCGGCCTCGACCAGTGCCGCATCGTCAGCGAGCAGACCGTCGCCCCGCTTGTCGCCGAAGACGCGTTTCAGCGACTTCGCTTGCTCATGTCCGAGCCCGACTCGCTGAAGCGCATTGGGCTCTGGCCGCTTGGCCCCAGCGACCTGCCGACCAAGAGTTTCCGGGAGTCCTTAAGTTTGATCTCCGACTCATCACCCATTCGCTACACCCTGCCGGACGATGCCGGGAACCTGACACCCATCAATGAGTTGCTTCGCGCACCTTACAATCCGAACTATGGCGCTGGCCTTTCATTGTATGGAGCAGCGACCGGTTTCTACCCGTCTGTACCAGCCGACATAAGCTCAGCTCTGGACAAAAATCAGGTCGTCAGATCCACGTGCAAGCTTCCTCTGAGGAACAGTTCCACGGGTGCGCCGGCACTTGTCGAGCCACCCTACACCTGGTCCACCGTATTCCGGCGACTCGCCGACGGATCGGTGCAGTTCTTCGTTTTTGTGAACCGCCGCGGGAGCGATTGGCCGACGGATTGGCCGTTCTCTGCGCACGTTGACACCGACCAATATCCCATCCCCACCGTCTGGGATTCCGCGAACGATGCGACTGTGCCCGGCCCGCTCCGGGACGCCGACGGTCACGAGATTCCCATGTCCAAGTTCAGCGAAGGGGCATTCCTAGTCTCGTCCCAAGGCAACATCCTCCGCATCAAGGAGGTCAATCGGAGGGAGAACACCATCACGCTGGACCGGGCTCCGGACGATTCGATCTTCTGGTTTATCGAGGCCGACCCCGCCACCGGCCGGTCTCCCTGCATCGGCGTCTACAGTCGCACCTTCCCGTTGTAATCCACTATCGCGAGCCATCGCCCATTGTGGACCACTGCTCATGCGGTTTTCCATTGCAAATTTGGGTCTGTTCCTGCCTGGTTGTTGGTCGCCGCGCCGCTGATCGTTTGAATCTTCGCGCCCCCTCGTGAAGAGGCGGGGCACCCAACGCACAAGATTCATTGGGGATCCGTATGCGTGGGCTTTGCCGGCCCTCGCTTGCGCTTCGGGCTCAGAATGGGGGCTTCTCCGCTTCGCCGAGGTGGTCACGGACTCCGGCGTCTCGCTCGCCTTGTCCTCCCTGAACAAGCGGGGATCCAGGGGGGGCATGCCCCCGGCGTCTGGGTCCATGACAGGAACGACGGCAACCGATTGAGCTCGAAACGCCAGCGATTGAGCCCGAAACGCAGCCCATTGAGCCCGAAGCGCCAGCGAGGGACTGCTGACACGGTTTTCCGTTGCCAACTTGGGCCGGTTCCTGCCTGGTTGTTGGTCGCCGCGCTGCTGATCGCTTAGGTCTTCGCGCCCCCACCTCTGATGACGTTTGAGAAACTGTACCAGTAATGGTGAGGACGCCCGGCTCAATCGGACAGAATAAGAAAAGGGCATTGTGCGCACCACAGACCGCCACCTTCAGGTGGATACACGCCTTGGCCGGGGCGGCGTGAGACCCCTCACCAGCCTCTCTCCCCGCCCCGGCCGGGGCGGATACTCGTGCGCCGGGCACTGGCAACCACAGGTTCCGCTTCGCTCCACTGGTGGCTGCTCTCACCTGCCCCTCGCGGGGCCACTGGTGATTGCCTGAGCGACAAACACATCTCCAGTCCCAGGCCCACTCCGGCTTCAGCCGGGCTTGCGGTAGATGCCGTCGGTACCGTCATCGGTTGTCCAAATCGTGAACCCACCTCTGGAAGAGGTGGGCCACCCGCCTCAAGGGCAGCAGTCAGCGATCAGCGATCAGCGGTCAGCGGGCGCGCGATAGCCCGGAAGGTGAGAGCCGATCGCTGAAAGCCCCCATTCACGCCCGATTAGTTTGTACTTGGCGCCTGCAATCGTCCCCCTACGCTCCATCTCTCTATCTCTCCATCTCTCCTTCCCCTTGTCCCCTTGTCTCCTTGTCCTCGTGTCTCTGTGTCCCCCATCC